>NZ_JAYSDK010000005.1:164812-184051 GCF_041914405.1 Zoogloea sp. | reverse complement strand
GCGCATTATAAAGAATTATCGAAAACCGTCAACACCATTCGACAAAATAATTCTAGGCAGCATCACAGCGCGCTCCTTCAAGCTCCGAACAGAAAATTCAGCTTTTCCGGCTCATTAAAAAGGCGGCTCACTGGACAAGCTCAACAACCTGCCAGTCAGAGGGTGTGGGAGAGTTAGGTCGGCGGCGTGTAACAGTAACCTCGGCGCGGCGCTTCGCGCTTCCACCCCTGCATATAAATCGTCACCAAGGATCGGGTGCCCCAGCGCCATCATATGAACACGGAGTTGATGCGACCTCCCTGTGATGGGGCGAAGCTCCACTCGCGTCGAATCAGTCCCGGCGTCGTACGACAGAACCTCATAGTGCGTCATCGCAGCCTTACCAGACACCCAGTCAATCTTCTGCCGGGGACGATTTGGCCAGTCCACGACAAGCGGAAAGTCAACGACGCCGCTACATTCGTCCAGCGCACCTGCAACAACAGCCACGTAACGCTTGCCGACAAGTCTCTGCTGAAAAGCAATACTCAAACAGCGCTCTATATCACGGCCCCGCGCCATGACAACAAGCCCAGACGTAGCCATATCGAGTCGATGAACAATTCGCGCATCGGGATATTCAGCCTGCACGCGCGAAGCGAGGCAGTCCGCATGTTCAACTCCTCGTCCTGGCACCGTAAGCAACCCAGCCGGCTTCTCAAGCACCAGAAGACTATCGTCCCTGAAGACGACCCTCGGCGCACCTGCTGGAGGCGCATAGTTGATAGCAGGAATCTGCAACGAAGCACTGGACATCAAAACCCGGCCTTTACGATTAGAGCAAACATTCTGGCACACCCAGCATCACAACCGATTCAAGCGAAACTCGCCCACACGTAAAAACCCACCTGGAACATGCGCACCGAATTGCGGCGCCAGCAAATCACCATGTCAGTGCCAACGCACCGAAGCGGTGCGCGCCACACAAACCACGACGTAAATCCTTTTGTTTACTATGGTTTTTTGTTTGGCATGCTTCTAGCTAAGCCAAAAGTGGTATCTCTGCTTCACAACACAATAGGCGAGCGCTAATGGCCATCACAAAATTCTTCAATGAAATGACAGCGGATGACGGGAGTGTCCGCGCGCATTACGCTGGCTATGCCGCGTGGTTGAACGATACTCCGGCAGACCGCATTGAACGCAAGAGGGCAGAAGCGGACGCACTCTTCCACCGCTATGGCATCACCTTTGCCGTCTATGGCGAGGAGTCAGGCACCGAGCGCCTGATCCCGTTCGACATCATTCCCCGCATCATCCCGGCAAAGGAGTGGAAAAGCCTTGAGGCAGGCCTGCGCCAACGGGTCAAAGCCCTGAACACTTTCATCCATGATATTTACCATGATCAGGAAATCCTGAAGGCCGGACGTATTCCTGCTGACCAGGTGCTGAAGAATGCGCAGTACCGCCCCGAGATGCAGGGCGTGAACGTTCCTTGCGACATCTATGCGCACATTGCCGGCGTAGACGTCGTGCGGGCTGGGGCCGGCGAGTTCTATGTTCTGGAGGACAACCTGCGCGTTCCGTCAGGCGTGTCCTACATGCTCGAAGACCGCCGCATGATGATGCGCCTCTTCCCTGAATTGTTTGCCCGGCACCGCGTAGCACCGGTCGAACATTATCCCGACATGCTGCTGCACACGCTGCGCAGCGTTGCTCCGGTTGGTGTTGCCGATCCGACGGTAGTAGTGATGACGCCTGGTGCGTACAACAGCGCATACTTCGAACACGCTTTTCTTGCTCAGCAGATGGGCGTCGAGTTGGTGGAAGGCCAGGACCTCTTCGTTGAGGACGACCAGGTCTTCATGCGCACCACGCAAGGACCGCGGAGGGTCGACGTCATCTACCGCCGCGTAGACGACGACTTCCTTGATCCCCAAGCCTTCCGCAAGGATTCCATGATCGGCGTTCCCGGCCTGCTCAAGGCCTATCGTGCCGGTCGCGTCACCCTCTCGAATGCCATTGGCACCGGCGTCGCTGACGACAAGTCCATCTACCCGTACGTGCCCGAGATGATTCGCTTCTATCTTGGCGAGGAACCCATCCTCAATAACGTACCAACCTACATGTGCCGCAAGCCGGAAGACCTGGCCTACACCCTCGCCCACTTGCCTGAGCTTGTCGTAAAGGAGGTGCATGGCGCAGGTGGCTACGGGATGCTCGTCGGCCCCGCCTCAACAAAGGAACAGATCGAGTCCTTCCGCAAACACCTCGAAGCCAACCCGGAAAAATACATCTCCCAACCCACCCTGGCGCTTTCCAACTGCCCAACCTTTGTGGAAAACGGCATCGCACCGAGGCACCTGGACCTGCGCCCCTTCGTGCTGTCCGGCACCGAGATCCAGATGGTTCCGGGCGGGCTCACACGTGTAGCCCTGCGCGAAGGATCGCTGGTGGTGAATTCGTCGCAAGGCGGGGGCACCAAGGACACATGGGTACTGGAGGCCTGAAAATGCTGAGCCGCACCGCTGATCACCTGTTCTGGATGGCGCGCTACATGGAACGCGCCGAAAACACCGCCCGCATTCTGGACGTAACCTATCGACTTTCCCTCCTCCCCCAGAATGGCGAGGACGTGGAACCCATGTGGGCTGGCATGCTGAAGATCATGGAACTTCAGGACACCTTCCTGGCCAAGCATCCACGCCACACCACGGAGGCCGTCCTTGAGTTCATGATCTTCGACAAGGACAACCCCGGCAGCATCTACCGCTGCCTGCGTGCAACCCGCGAGAATGCGCATGCCGTTCGCGGCACGCTGACCTCCGAACTCTGGGAGACCTCAAACGAGACCTGGTTGAAGATGAGGGATCTCACGCCGGCCAAACTCTGGGAGAACGGTCCCGGCGCCTTCTTCGAATGGGTCAAGTACCGCTCACACCTGTCGCGTGGCGTGACCATCGGAACGATGCTGCAAGACGAATCGCTGAGATTCATCCGTCTAGGCACCTTTCTCGAACGTGCCGACAACACCGCCCGCATCCTGGAGGTCAAGTACCTCAACCTGCTGCCCGGCTCTGATGAGGATGCTACGCAAGCAAACGACTACTACCAATGGAGCGCGCTACTCCAGTCCGTTTCGGCTTTCGAGGTCTACCGCAAGGTATATCGGGATCAGATCACCCCGCTACGGGTTGCCGAGCTTCTCATTCTACGTGCCGACATGCCCCGCTCGCTGGCCCGCAGCATGAAGGAGGTCTACTCCAACCTAACGCGGGTTTCAAACGCCCGCTCCGCCGAGACGGAGAGACTTGCCGGCGAACTGGAGTCCCATCTTCGATTCGGTCGTATCGAGCGTATCTTCGAAGTAGGCTTCCGCAATTACCTAGAGGACTTCCGCGATCGCATCTTTGACCTAGGCTGCCGCATTTCTGAAGACTTCCTCATCCCTGCGTGCGCATGAAATGCATTCAGGGCTTGGCAAAGCCTGAATTGATGTCTATAATGCGCAGCTTGTCGGGGCGTAGCGCAGCCTGGTAGCGCACTTGCATGGGGTGCAAGGGGTCGCGAGTTCGAATCCCGCCGCCCCGACCAATGTTTCAAGCAAAAAGCCAATCCTTAGGGATTGGCTTTTTGCTTTTATGCGTACCGAACACCCGGCACAAGCCGGGCCCGAAAGTCAAATGGCGCCGTTGAGCTTTCCTTCGTAAAGCGCCAGATAGTTCCCCATCATCGCATCCATGCTGAAATTGGTCAGGACGCGTTCGCGCCCGGCCTGCCCCATCGCTCGGGCTGCGGTGCTGTCGCTGAACAGCACGTCAAATGCCTGCGCCATCCGCTCTGGATCCTGCGGCGGAACCAGCAGGCCGGTCTGGTGATCAACCACAAGTTCCGGATTCCCTCCCACCGCTGTCGCAACGACAGGCAGACCGGAAGCCATGGCCTCCAGCAAGGTATTGGAAATACCTTCCGCCTGGGATGGCAACACAAACATATCAAGCCCGCGCATGATCTCGGGTACGTCGGAACGTTCTCCGGCCATCCAAACCGAACCATCCAGGCCTTCACCCTTCACCAGATCGGCAAGGCTCGCCGCCAGCGGCCCATCACCGACGAGAATCAGGCGGGCGCGCCGGGCGGCCTCCGGGTTTCCTCGCACGAATGCCGCAAATGCGTGCACCAACGTTGCCTGGTCCTTGACCGCCTGCTGCCGGCCTACGGTTCCGATCACAAACAGCTCAGGGTCATTGAAAGGCGAGCCGGCGATATCGCGTCGGGTCGCGGCAGGCACAAATCGATCTGCATTGACGCCGTTACAGATGCGCCGGATCCGCTCCGCTTCGATACCGACCCGATCCACGAGGTAGGATTCGATCGTTCGCGACAGCGCGATGTATTTGCTGACGAATGGCGAGTAAAGCCTCCGCACGAACTGGTACTTTCGGCTACGGCCATCCGGATCGGAATTGTCCCAGCCGTGCTCACCATGCAAACGTAGCGGCACACCGGCCAGCCAGGCCGGCACAACCATCTCGAGCGCGGCAAGGTTGCGCGTATGGACCACGGCGGGCTTGAGCTGCCGAAGCATCCGGTAGATCTTCGGGTACAACTTGAAACCGTGGCCGGCCCCTTTGTTGATGGACACGAACTCGACATCGCTGCGCTGGATGCGCTGGCAAAAAGATGGCGAACAATAAGCCAGCGCGACGATCATGTGCCGGAAGCGCTCGACGGGCATCCGGTTGATCAGGTTTACGATACCGTTCTCAAGACCGCCAACATCGAAGCTATAGACAATGTGAATAATCAGGGGGCGACTGTCGTTCATCGTTCAAGGCCTGGGAGACTCTCGGAATCAGTCGAGGACTATAGCAGGTCTCCCCTCCGCCTATTCCGGACGGATTTCCTGAAACAGCGCATTTAGCGCCGCCAGCCAGCAGGCTGGCCCGAGCCTCTCACGATCACTGGACACCAAGACCATGCCCGCCGACAAACCCTACGCCCCCGCCTGCGACCGTAACCGGGACCCGATTCTGGAGGTCCTGCGCATCCGTTTTACCGGCTGCCGCAACGTGCTGGAAATCGGTTCAGGAACAGGCCAGCATGCGATTCATTTTGCCGCAGCCCTGCCGCAAGTAACCTGGCAAACCAGCGATCGGCACGAGAACCTGGAGGGCATCCGGCAATGGTTGGCCGAGGCCGGCCTGCCCAATACCCCGCCGCCACTGGAACTGGATGTCGGCGGAGCCTGGCCCGCGGCCCGCTTCGACGCCGTATTCACCGCCAACACCCTGCACATCATGAGCTGGGACAGCGTCCTCACCCTCTTTAAGGTCCTGCCCCAGGTACTCGCGCCCAACGCCCGACTGACCGTGTATGGCCCTTTCAACTATGGAGGTCGCTTCACCAGTCCCAGCAACGCTGAATTCGACGTCAGCCTGAAGGCCACCCACCCCGAACGGGGCATCCGGGACTTTGAAGCAGTTGACGCACTTGCTCGGGAAATCGGCTTTGAACTTGTCGCCGACGACCCCATGCCCGCCAACAACCGCTGCCTAAGTTGGCAGCGTCGCTAACACAATCGCCACATGCAAGAAGGGCCGGGTAGCCCCCTGGCCACTGCGCCTATCCCAATGGCCACCCTTGCTCAGGAACGGAACAGGTTCACCTCGTCCCGGGTCGCCAGCGCGACCTTGCGGGCCTGCTCAGCGTAATCCTCGCCACGTCCCGCATAGAGGATGGCCCGCGACGAGGAGATCATCAGCCCCGTACCGGCGGCACTCCGCCCCGCTTTGACCGTTGCCTCCACGTCCCCTCCCTGGGCACCGATTCCCGGCACCAACAACGGCAGATCCCCGACGATGCGGCGGACGTCGGCCAGTTCCTGCGGGAAAGTCGCGCCAACAACCAGCGCGTTCTGCCCGTGCACATTCCACTTGCCTGCAACCAGTCCGGCTACGTGCTGATAGAGCTTGGCACCACCCTCCACCGTAAGGTTCTGCAGATCCGAGCCGCCAGGATTGGAGGTGCGACAAAGAACGATCAAGCCACGATCGGAATACTCGAGGTACGGCTCGACCGAATCGAACCCCATGTACGGATTCACCGTCAGCGCATCCGCGTCATAACGCTCAAAGGCTTCCCGTGCGTACTGCTGCGCAGTGGCGCCGATATCCCCACGCTTCGCATCAAGGACCACTGGCACAGCCGGATACTTCTCATGAATGTAGGCGATGAGCTCCTGCAGCTGGTCCTCCGCGCGAGCCGCTGCAAAATAGGCAATCTGGGGCTTGAAGGCACAGGCCAGATCAGCCGTCGCATCAACGATTCCCTTGCAGAAGGCGAAGACGGCGTCGGTGCGCCCCTGCAAATGGGCCGGAAAGCGCTTCAGATCCGGATCGAGACCGACACACAGCAGAGAATCATGATGCTGCCAGACGGCAGTCAGTTTTGAACGGAAATCCATGGGAGCCAGGGCCTGAACAGCCCGAAAGAGTGAAGTCTGGACGCAATTTTACCAGTGCAATCCGGATTTTCTGCGCCCATTGCAAGCCCGAGGCCACTGCACGTGTTGCGCTACAGCATGCTCCACACGCTGTCACGAACTGCATCAGGACTTCCGTTACGTCACAACCGCCTGTTCATTTATTGAACAGCGCAACTGTCTCACCCAAGACGAAGCACGCCCGTCCAAATAAAAATTATCTCTTTCCAAAACAGTAACTTGAATCACAAATCAGCGCTCCTTAGCGCGTCCGGATGCGTTCTGGCACAGCACTCGCAGAAGGAATGCTGCTCCGTCACGGCGAGTTTCCCAACGGAAACCCGACCTCGGGAGGAACGAAGTAGCGGCGCTCCATAGCCCGCGCTTCGCTGGTGACATCAACGACAAAATTCCGGAGACAATCGTTATGAAGAAAACCCTTCTGGCCCAATCCGTTGCCCTTGCTTGCCTGGCCGCTGCAGCCGGCGGCGCTCAAGCCGTCAGCTTCACCCAGAACGACGTGACCGTCGACATCAACGGCACGATCAACGGCTTCTACGTGAACCGTGATTCCAAGACGGAAAACAAGGCCACGGGCGTCACCACCAAGAGCCAGAACAGCGAACTGACCAACGGCCTGCTGCCGGGCTGGATCAACTTCGTTGTCACCTCCAAGGCCGGCGACCAGGACATCAAGGCCCACTTCAGCTTCGCTCCCGGCATCAACAACAACTCCACCGTCGTTGGCCTGCCGATCGGCAACAATGCCGGCGGCGCTGGCATCACCAACCCGTACAGCCAGATCGACACCCGTAACGTGTACTTCCAGTTCGGCAACAATGACTGGGGCACCCTCAAGTTCGGTCGCGACATTGGCCTGTTCGGCCAGAACATCATCCTGTCCGACATGACCCTGCTGGGCGTCGGCGGCACCTCCAACGCCGGCATCCCGTTCAACACGACCTTCGGCATGATCGCCCACGGTTACATGTACACGGGCTTCCAGGCGCAGATCACCTACAGCACGCCGAACTACAACGGTCTGCAAGCTTCCGCGGGTATCTTCCAACCGAGCCGCTTCGCCGGCGACCAGACCAAGACCCCTGGCTTCCAGGCCAAGGTTGATTACGACTGGAAGGGTGCAGCCCCCGGCAAGATCTGGGGTGGCCTCGTCACCCAGAGCACCAGCTGCTCCACCGGCGCAGTCTGTGACGGCGTCAGCAACCCTAAGAGCTTCACCGCCACCGGCTACGAAGCAGGTATCAAGGCTGGCATGAACGGCTTTGAAGTCGTGGCTTATGGCTTCAAGGGCAAGGGCCTCGGCCTGTCCACCATCGGCGCCCAGTTCCTCGGCGGCAGCGACGGCTTCGGCAACAAGACCGACTCCCAAGGCTACTTCCTGCAGGGCACCTACCAGCTGAACAAGACCAAGTTCGGTATCAACTGGGGCCAGAACAAGGACAAGGACGGTGCCACCGCTTCCGTCTTCGGTGGTCCCGAGAACAAGAACAACGCCTACACCCTCGGTGTGTACCACGGCCTGAACAAGTTCGTGACCCTGGTCGGCGAATTCAACCACGAGAAGATCACCAGTTCCGCCTTCGAGACCAAGAACAACACCGTCTCCGCTGGCGCGATCCTGTTCTTCTAATTCCCGCCGCCCCAGGGCGGTTCGGTTTCACGGGTGCCACACGGCATCCGTCACCCAACCTGTTGTGTTTCTCCCTCCTTCAGGCGCCCCTCGGGGCGCCGTTTTTTTGCCCGAAAAGAAACCCCGGGGCAGATCTCAGTCGTCGCGGCCACCACGGCCGTGACCGCGTCCATGACCTCCGCCCCGCTCACCGTCGCCGCGCTCCTGCCAGCTGCCACCGCGCTCATCCCGCCAGTCCCGGCGATCTTCTTGGCGCTCCCGACGATTTTCATGGCGGTCCCGGCGATCCTCGTAGCGCTCCCGCGGACGATAATCCGGCTCACGCCGATACTCAGGTGCCGACCGGTAACGCGGCGCATAAACATCGTTATACCAGCGGTCCTGCACGAAATAGACCGGGTAACCACAGGCGTTATAGCGCGCACAGTGTTTACGCCAGTTCTTCGCATGGCCAGGCGGCACCCGCAAGTACAAGGGCTCTCGCACCACTCCGCGGGGCACCGCCTGGATCACCATCGGCTGCGGATACAGCAGGGCTGGACGGGGGAAATTGCCGATGTCGAGGCGACCATAGAAATTCGGATCACCGATGCTGATGGATACCCCTACGTCGGCCGCCATAGCACCATGGGCAAGTACGCCCAGCGCAGCTGCAACAAGAATTCGTTTCATTTGATGTCCTCCTTCTCAACTTTATGGGAAACGCCGCACGCGGCCTGTAAGCGACTGTAAGCCAATACGACGAACCTTCGGGCTGGAAAACCGCACGGCTCGCCGGCTTGCGGCATGAATGGCATAAATAAATGACACAGCACACCGCTATCCGACAAGTCGCACAGCAGTACTGGACATCCGCAGCCCACCTTGGATATCGCGACCGAATCATGATTTTCTTGAGGCAGCAGAGCATACAAACAGGTATCGTCGGGTCCGCTTCCGGCCACCTCCCGGATACAAAGAACATCGGAGACAAATAACAAATGCACGCCCGCTTCGCCCGCACGCCGTTGTGCGCCGCCATGACCACCGCTCTCGCCACCGCCTATGCGCCGGCCTTTGCCGCCGACAATGCCACGCTGACCCTCAACCCGGTTGTCGTAACCGGCAGCCGGGCGGAAGCCGCCAGCTTCGACCTGCCGGCCGCCATCGACGTCCTCAACCGCGAAGAGATCACCTCTGGCCAACCCCGCGTTAACGCCTCCGAAGCGCTGATTGCCGTCCCCGGCGTGGTGGCCAACAACCGCCAGAACTACGCCCAGGATCTGCAGATTTCCACCCGCGGCTTCGGTGCCCGCTCGGCCTTCGGCGTGCGCGGCATCAAGCTGATCGCCGACGGCATCCCGGCCAGCATGCCGGACGGCCAGGGCCAGGCTGCCACCTTCAACCTCGACGTGGCCGAACGCATGGAAGTGCTGCGCGGCCCCTACTCAGCCATCTACGGCAACCATTCCGGCGGCGTGATCCAGCTGTTCACCATCGAACCCCGCGACAACGCCAGCCTGGAGGCCGGCTTCGCCGCCGGCAGCTACGGCACCACCAAGGCCGACATCACCGCCCAGGGCAAGCTCGACGGCCTCGGCTACGTGCTCAACACCTCCCGTTTCAGCACCGACGGCTACCGCGAGCACAGCGCCGCGACGCGCGAGCAGGCTTTCGCCAAGATCACCGGCAAACCGGACGAAGACAGCAAGCTCACCTTCACCATCAACGGCCTGTGGCAGCACAACACCCAGGATCCGCTGGGCCTCAGCTGGGCCGCTTACAAGAGCAACCCGCGGGGTGTCGACAGCGCCGCCAACGACTTCAACACTCGCAAGAGCATCGACCACCTGCAGGGCGGCGTCGCCTACGAGCGCCGCTTCGGCCGCGACCAGCTGCAGCTGTCTGCCTACAGCGGCCAGCGCAGCGTGATCCAGTACCAAGCCATCCCGATCTCCG
The DNA here is from genome assembly GCF_041914405.1 of Zoogloea sp. NCBI lineage: Bacteria > Pseudomonadati > Pseudomonadota > Betaproteobacteria > Rhodocyclales > Zoogloeaceae > Zoogloea > Zoogloea sp. The sequence continues at coordinate 173,999 of NZ_JAYSDK010000005.1, read as the reverse complement.
CCCAGGCCAACCCTCGCCACTCCGGCGGGATCATTGACTTCGACCGTAACTTCTACGGCTTCGGTGCCCGCTACATCGCGGTGCGTGAAGCGGCTGGCGGCAAGCTCACCACGACCTTCGGTATCGACTACGACAACAGCACCGACCAGCGCACAGGCTACGAGAACTTCGTCGGCACGACCCTCGGTGTGAAGGGCAAGCTGCGCCGCAACGAAACTGACTCCGTCGAAAGCCTCGACCCCTACGTGCAGACCGAATGGGCCCGTGGCGACTGGGCGGTCACGGTGGGCCTGCGCCATAGCCAGGTCAAGTTCAAGGTGGACGACAAGTACATCGTCGGCGTGAATGGCAACGACAGTGGTGGTCGCGACTACGACAAGACCACCCCCATCCTGGGCGTTGTCTACAAGCTGAACCCGGCCGTCAATCTGTATGCGAGCGCCGCCAAGGGCTTCGAGACGCCGACACTCAACGAGATGTTCTACTCGGGCAGCGCCGCCGGCTTCAACTTTGGTCTCGGCGCCGCCCGCAGCCAGCACTACGAAATTGGCGCCAAGGCCCTGATCGGCGACAGCAGCCGCCTCAACGTGGCCGCGTTCCAGATCAACACCGAGGACGAACTGGTGGTGGATGCCTCTACCGGCGGCCGCACCAGCTACAAGAACGCCGGCAAAACCCTGCGGCAGGGCATCGAGGTGTCGTTCGATACCGATTGGCGCCGCGACCTCACGAGCCGCCTGGCTCTGTCTCACCTGCGGGCTATCTACGACGAGAGCTTCACCACCGGCACCGGTGCCAGCCTGAAGACCATCGCCGACGGCAAGTCCATTCCTGGCATCCCGCGCAGCACGGTGTTCGGCGACCTGGCCTGGAAGATCACGCCGGCCATCACCACCGCCGTCGAGGGTGTGTACCGCAGCAAGGTCTACGTGGAAGACAGCAACACGGCCACGCCCGCGCCGTCCTACGCCATCGCCAACATCCGCGTCACTGCCGAGCAGCGCCTTGGCCACTGGCGCATCAGCGAGTTTGCCCGCCTCGACAACCTCTTCGACCGCAACTACGTGGGCTCCGTGGTGGTCGGCGACACCAACAGCCGCTATTACGAATCCGCACCGGGGCGCAACGGCCTGGTCGGTGTGAACGCGCGCTACACCTGGTAAGCCACCAGCGGCATCCTGTGGGGCGAATTCATTCGCCCCACAGGAAAGGCCCCGCCCTCCCACCAAGAAAAATGGCCCGGACATCCGGGCCATTTTTCATGAAGCAGAACGCCTATCAGCCGGCTTCGACCGTACGGGCAATCAGAGCCTTGATGGCCTCTGCATCCACATCCATCACCTCGACGCGCTGCGGCAGCGCCTCAATGTTGTCCAGACCGGCCGGGCGCGCGGGCTTTCGGCCCAGGGCTTCGACGATGGTGTCCTCGAACTTGGCCGGCTGGGCGGTTTCCAGCACCAGGGTCGGCACGGACGGGTCGCGCAGTTCCAGCGCGACCTTCAGGCCGTCAGCGGTGTGGGTGTCGATGACCGTGCCGTAGTCCTTGTCGGCGCGGCGGATCGTCGCCAGGCGCTCGGCGTGGTTGCTGCTGCCAGAGGCAAAGGCGTACTGGCCGATGGCCGCGAATTCCGGCGTGCCGGACAGATCAAAGGCCCCGCCCGCATCCACTTTGCTCCACAGCTCGCGCACCTTGTCGCCGTTGCGGCCGACCAGGTCGAAGACGAAGCGCTCGAAGTTGGAAGCCTTCGAGATATCCATCGACGGACTGGAGGTGGCGTGGGTCTCGGCGGTGCTGCGCGGGCGATAGACGCCGGTGCGGAAAAACTCGTCGAGCACGTCGTTCTCGTTGGTAGCGAGGATCAGCTTGGCCACCGGCAGGCCCATCTGGCGGGCGATGTGACCGGCGCAGATGTTGCCAAAGTTGCCGGACGGCACCACGAAGGCGACCTGCTGGTTGTTGTTCTCGGTGGCCGCGAAGTAGCCCTTGAAGTAGTACACCACCTGCGCTGCAACGCGCGCCCAGTTGATCGAATTGACCGCGCCGATCTTGTACTTGGCCTTGTAGGCGTGGTCGTTGGAGACCGCCTTCACCACGTCTTGGGCGTCGTCGAACATGCCGCGCACGGCGATGTTGTAGATGTTGTCGTCCTGCAGGGAGTACATCTGGGCGCGCTGGAAGGCGCTCATGCGGCCATGGGGCGACAGCATGAAGACGCGCACGCCGTGCTTGCCGCGCATCGCATATTCCGCGGCGGAGCCAGTGTCACCGGAGGTGGCGCCGAGGATGTTGATCTGCTCGCCGCGCTTGTCGAGCACGTACTCGAACAGGTTGCCGAGGAGCTGCATGGCCATGTCCTTGAAGGCCAGCGTCGGACCATTGGACAGCTCCAGCAGGCCCAGCTTGCCGGCCTCCAGCCAATGCACGGGAGTGATCTCGGCGGCCTTGGCGTCGTCGCGCACGTAGCCATACACCTCGGCGGTGTAGGTCTTGTCGCAGATCGCCTTCAGGTCGGCAGCGGGGATGTCGTCGATGAAACGCGACAGGATGGCAAAAGCCAGCTCGGCGTAGGACAGCTTGCGCCACGCGTCCAGGTCGGCACGGGTCACCTGCGGGTAAGTCTCGGGCAGGTAAAGGCCGCCGTCCGGCGCCAGGCCGCCAAGAAGAATGTCGCAGAAGGATTGGGGAGCAGACTGGCCGCGGGTGGAGATGTAGCGCATGGTTCTCGCCGAGTTGAAAACGAAAACCCCGGAAGATAGCACACCCGCGGGCCCTTTCAGGCGCGCTGCACCAGGGCGTGCCCGAGGACGCCAGCGAACAGCGCAATCCCCGCCGCCAGCAGCGCCGCCCCCGCCGCTACACCGCCCAACAGCAGGCCCCCGCCGGCCAGAAACAGCGCGGTCCGCAAGCTGCCGAAGCGCACCAGTCGCGCCCGCATTGCAGTGCGCTGAGGCGTCAACGGTCCGGGATGGCGCCACACCGGCAACAGCTGGGACAGCGCCCCAGTCACGAGCGGCAGCAGGAACAGCGCGAAGAAACCGACAATCGCCGGACGGGCAAGCATGCCGCCCATGCCGTGCAAGGCGCCGGCGCCGATCACCAGCAGCAGGCCGCAGGTCGCCCCGGTCAGCGCCACCGCCGCGCCATCACCTAGCAGTCGCGTCAGGCCGTAGGTCCGCCACCAGCCATGCAAGGTGTGGATCAGCACGCCACCGATCACAAATCCCCCCACAACTGCCAACAACGGGATAAGCCCTGCCGCCGCACTGGCCGCGACACCGCCGAGCGCCCACGGCAACTGGCGCCGCAGCCGCATCGCCGCCTGCGGGTCCGGCTGGCCGAGAGCGGTCGGCATCAGCACATGCAGGGTTCCAATGGCGGTCAGGCCGATGAAGCCGAGGGTATTGAGATGCAGATGGGCCAGGCGCAGCACGGCATACGCCGCCGGCCACAGCAGCCCAGCGAGGATCGCCACCAGCGCAACGGCCAGACAACCCAGCGCCGCCTTGTACCAGGCCAGCCCCGGGTGCGGACGCCCCAGCGCGGCCCGTCCACGCCGCCACTGCCAGGCCAGGAAGCCCAGGGCCGCCGCAATGCCCACGCTCGCCGCCAGATGCAGACTCCAGCCGGGGAGCACACCGGCCAGCGCAGCCACCACCAACAAGCCGGCCAGTTGCAGCACCAGTGGCAGGAAGTGGATTGGCTTTTCCGCCGCGCCGCTGCGCGTCAGCACCGGCACGAAATGCCCCATCGCCGCGAAGATCAGCGGCATCGCCCCCAACGCAAAGGCCGCGTGGGCGGCGGCGGCCGGCGAAGCCCCCGTCACCGCCAGCCCGATGGCCAGCCCGAATGCAGCGACGACACTCGCCCCCAGATAGATCAGCACTTATTCCTCCAAACAATCACAGATCAAGGCCCATGCAAGGAATCATCCCTAGGCTGCATGCCCACCGGCATGCCAGAACAAGAAAACAAGATTCACCCCCATGGAAACCATTCGCCTCGCCCTGCTCCGTTTCTCCCGCCGTTATCTCTTCGCCGATGCAGCCCCCCTGTCCCGTGCCGAACGCTGGCGCAGCGCTCTTGCGGCAGTCATCGGTGTGCTGATCTACGAAAGCGTGTTGTTCGTGTTGCCCGTACCGGCCGAAGCCAAGCGGCAACTGGCGCCTCTTGGCGCAACCTCGGTGATCCTGTTCACCTTACCGCACTCGCCGCTGGCCCAGCCGTGGTCCGTGGCCGGCGGCCTGCTGCTGCCGGCGCTGACCGGCTTCGCCTGCGGGCACTGGATCACCTCACCGTTCCTTGCCGGCGCGCTGGCTGTGGCCATCTCGGTGTGGTTCATGGGCCAGCTGCGCTGCATCCACCCACCCGGCGGCGCGATGGCGCTGGTGATGGTCGGCGCCGCCTCCCAGGGGCTCGACCCACTGACCAGCCTGGCCGGGGTCGGCTGGAACGTGATTGCCATGCTGCTGGCAGCAACCACCGTCAATAATCTGATCTCCGGCCGACGCTATCCGCTGTGTTCACCCGCTGTATCCACGCCCAAGGCGCCGGAGCGCAACCCTGCCGGCATCCGCCAGCCTGACCTGGCCGCGGCACTTGAAGAGATCGACGCCTACCTGGACATCAGCGAGGAAGACCTGACCCAAGTCTTCCAGCGCGCAGCGCGCCACGCCTTTCACCGCCACGTGCTGCTGACCTGTGGCGACGTGATGGGGCCAGCCGCGCACCGCGTGGACTTCGCTACCGAACTGAACGAGGCCTGGCGGCTGATGAATCGCCACGCCCTCTCGGTGCTGCCGGTGGTAGACCGGGCCGAGCGGGTCATCGGCCTGCTGACGCTCGAAGATTTCCTTCGCCACGTCGAGCCGGACAATGGCCAGCGCATCGGTGACAACGTGCGCCGCCTGCTGCGTCCGACGCCTGGTCCGCATACCGACAAACCGGAGGTCGTCGGGCAGATCATGCACACACCACGCAGCGGCCTGCGCACCGCCAGCCTCAGCGACGGCATCGCCGTCGCGGCGGACATCCTCGGCCAGAAGGGGCAAGGCGCACTGCCCGTAGTGGACGAAGACGGCCGTCTGGCCGGCCTGATCACCCCGACGACGATGACCGCCGTGCTGTTCCAGCACGAGGCCCTCGACTACGTGCGGGGCGACCAGACCTGAACGCGTTCAGCCGAGCTTGGCGAAATCGATGACGATCGCGCCGGGCTCGCGCTGCTGGTAGGTAATGGATACCGTCTCACCGTAGCGCTGCTGCAGCTGGGCCAGCAGCGGCAGCGGATCATGGTCGTTGCAGAAGCGCATCGTCTCACCCGGCACAAGCGCATCCAGCGCACCGAAGATGGCTGCGTGGCGGAACCGCTTGGCGATGCCGCGGGCGTCGAACGGGTAGATGGCTTCGGGGGTGGTGTGGTTGCAGACGTGAATGGTTTGCATGCTGGCTCCAAAGTATCGATAAATCCGACTGAATCTGTCGGGTATCGTCAGTGTGCCGCCGGCCAAACCGGCTTTCCTTGATCTGCATCGGGTTTGCCGGACCTGTCACACGCTCCGGCCAGCATTCGGGCGAATGAATTCGCCCCTACGGGAACGTCTGTGGGGGCGAATTCATTCGCCCATGCCCCCTGCTTCAGCAGACAAAAAAAACCCGGCCGCAAATTGCCCGGCCGGGCTTTAGCGCGCGGGGGGTGCGCGCAGAGGTCAAAGGAGAATCAAACGCTTACTGACCCTTGCTGACGATGTAGTCGACAGCGGCCTTCATCTCTTCATCGGACAGGGACGGGTTGCCGCCCTTGGCCGGCATGGCGCCCTTGCTTCCATTGAAGCCCTCGATAGCGTGCTTGTACAGGACGTCTTTGCCCTGCGCGATGCGCGGGCCCCAGTCGGCCTTGTCGCCGAGCTTGGGCGCACCGGCCACGCCGGTCTGGTGACACATCACACAGGTCTTCTTGAACACGTCGAGGCCCTTGCCGCCATCGGCTGCCGCGTCGGCAACCGGCGCCGGGGCTGCGGCCGGCGCAGCAGCGGCAGCAGGCGCTTCAGCCTTCGGTGCCTCGGACTTGGGGGCTTCGGACTTGCCACAGGCTGCCAGCAGGGCAACAAGAAGCAGGGGGAGGAGTTTTGTTGTACGCATGAACGGTCTCGGTAATCGGATGGGGATTGGGGGTTCCCAAGAAACACAGCGGGAACACGGCGCGATGCTAGCCCTCCGCCCCTGCCCGTCTCATTGACCCGCATCAATTGGCGCCAGCCAATGCGCGCACCGGCCATTTCTCAGCCCGGCTCGCCTTCCAGCGCCGCCCGCCACGCCGCCACCATGCCCGGATGGAAGGGGTCATGCGCACACCCGTCAATCCACACCAATCGGCTGCCGGCGATGCACGCGTGGATACGCTCGGCATTGGATGGCGGACAGACCACGTCGTCACGGCCGTGGATCAGCCAGACCGGCAGGCCGGACAGCCCCGCACAGGCATCAAGAAAATCCTCCTCCTTCAGAAAGCAGCCGGACTTCAGGTAATGGGCCTGCAGCCGGTATTTGCCTACCAAGCGGTCGAGCTCCTCCGAAGTCGGTGATGGAAGCGGCGCAACCGGATCATTCACCGCCTGCTCATAAAGCAACCAGGCCAGCGCGGCCTGGCGGGCAGTCTCCTGGTCATCACCCCCGAGACGCACCACCAGTTCGGTCAGCGGATCCGGCGCCCCCCCCAGCGTCGCGGACAAGGCCTGCCAGGCCTCCGGTCGCAGCGCTGCCAGCCCGTCAAAGAACCAGCGCACATTGCCGTCGCCCGGCATGAAAAGGCTGCGCACCACCACGCCCTCCACCATCTGCGGATGCGCCGCCGCATAGACCAGCGCCAGCGTTGCCCCCCACGAGCCGCCGCTCACCCACCAGCGCGCAATGCCGAGATGGCGGCGCAGGCGCTCGATGTCGTCGATGAGATGCGCCGTGGTGTTGGCGAGGATCTCGCCAAACGGCAGCGAGCGCCCGCAGCCCCGCTGGTCGAAGAACACCACGTGATGGCGCCGCGCGTCATAGAGCTCGCGCAGGCGCGGGCTGCAGCCGCTGCCCGGTCCGCCGTGGAGCACCACTACCGGAGTACCGGCCGGGTTTCCCCAGGTCTCGTAATACAACCGGTGGCCGTCACCCACGTCGAGCAGTCCGTTCGCCATCTCAACCTCGAAATAATGATTTTCGTGAGGCGCAAGTATGCCGTCCCCGCAACAATGCATTCCACGGATTCGCCCTCCGGCGGACCGTAACCATCAATCAAAAAATTGGAGACTCATCATGACCTGGACCACCCCCCAAGCTTGCGATCTGCGTTTCGGCTTCGAAATCACCATGTACATCGCCGCCAAGTGATGGCGCCCGGATAGACCCGCCAAGGGTCTGTCCGCCCATCTCGCGATAGCGAGTCGGCGTTGCGGCTCTGCCCCCCAGCTCCGCAACGCCCCACACAGCCTCAGCGGTCACGTCCAAGCCATGAAAATCCGAGTTCTCGGCTCCGCCGCCGGCGGTGGCTTTCCCCAGTGGAACTGCAACTGTGCCAACTGCCGGGGCGTACGTGCCGGCCAGGCGGGCCTGCAGCGCCGCACCCAGTCGTCCATCGCAGTGAGCGCCGACGGCGCCCGATGGACCCTCGTCAATGCCTCGCCGGACATCCTGCAGCAATTCCAGCAATTTGCCGGCACCTGGCCCACTGAAGGCCTGCGCGGCTGCGGTATTGAATCGGTCGTCCTGGTGGACGCCCAGATCGACCACACCACCGGCCTCTACATGCTGCGCGAAAAGGGCAGCCCGTGGCCGATCTGGACCACCGACCCGGTGTTCGAGGATCTGACCCGCGGCAACCCCATCCTGCACCTGCTCGAACACTATTGCGGCGTGAACCGCCAGCCGGTTCCGCTCGACGGCCGCAGCTTCCACCCGCAGGGCTCCGCCAGCCTGGACTGGCGCGCCATGCCGCTGCTGTCGGCGGCACCGCCCTACTCGCCGCACCGCGGCAACCCGGTGCCCGGCGACAACATCGGCCTCACCGTCATCGACCCGGCCACCGGCAAGCGGGTGTTCTACGCGCCCGGCCTGGCCGAAGTGGACGACGCCGTCTTCGACGCGATGAGCAGCGCCGACTGCGTGATGGTGGACGGCACCTTCTGGACCGACGACGAGATGATCAGCCTCGGCCTTTCAAAGAAACGCGCCCGTGACATCGGCCACCTGGCCCAGAGCGGCCCCGGCGGCATGATCGAACAACTCAGCCGCCTGCCGCGCCACGTGCGCCGCGTCCTCATCCACATCAACAACACCAACCCGATCCTCGACGAAAGCTCGGCGGAACGCGCGGCCCTGACCGCCGCCGGCATCGAGGTGGCCTACGACGGCATGGAGATCGCACTGTGAGCCAAGACCCACTTCGCCCCTGGACGCCCGAAGAGTTCGAAGCGCAGCTGCGCGACAAGGGCGCTGCATACCACATCCACCATCCCTTCAACGTCATGCTCAACACCGGCAAGGCGACGCGTGAGCAGATCCAGGGCTGGGTGGCCAACCGCTACTACTACCAGATCATCATCCCGCAGAAGGACGCCGCGGTGATGTCCAACTGTCCGGACCGGGAAGTACGCCGGGAGTGGATCCAGCGCATCCTCGACCACGACGGCCACGGCGACGACGCCGGCGGCATCGAAGCCTGGCTGCGCCTCGGCCAGGCTGTCGGCCTCAGCCGCGAGGAGATCGTCGACCAGCGCCACGTGATCCCCGCGGTGCGCTTCGCCTGTGACGCCTACCTCAACTTCTGCCGCCAGCGCCCGTGGCAGGAGTCCGTGTGTTCCAGCCTCACCGAGCTGTTCGCGCCCACCATCCACAAGCAGCGTCTGGCCAACTGGCCCGAGCACTACCCGTGGATCGAGTCCGACGGCCTGCAGTACTTCCGCAACCGGGTCACCCAGGCCCGCCGCGACGTGGAACAAGGCCTGGCGATCACCCTCGGCTACTTCGACACCCGCGCCGCCCAGCTCCGCGCACTCGACATCCTCAAGTTCAAGCTCGACATCCTGTGGTCGATGAACGACGCGATGATGGTCAAGTACGGCCTGGAAGGCGGCCCGCTGTAAGGTCAAACCGTGGGGTGGGATTGCATAGGCCACCTAAGCGGGGGTTAACCCCCCCGGGGGCAGG
>NZ_JAYSDK010000005.1:62785-164802 GCF_041914405.1 Zoogloea sp. | reverse complement strand
CATTCGACCAGATCTCGTCGATGAACCACCGCGGTCGAATGAATTCGACCCCACAGGACAGAAGAAAGCGCACCTGCCATGACCACCGCCACCGCCCGTCCCGCCATCAACCGCCTGTTCCGCTTCCAGTGGGAGCCAGCCCAGCAGGCCCACGTGCTGCTGTACCCGGAAGGCATGGTCAAGCTCAACCAGAGCGCCGGCGAGATCCTCAAACGCTGCGACGGTGAGCGCAGCGTGGCGGAGATCGTTGCCGACCTGGAGGCTGCGTTCAACGCCAGCAACCTGACCGCCGATGTGGAAGCCTTCCTCAAGATGGCTGACGAACAGAACTGGATCGAATGGAAGGACGAATGATGGAGCCGCTGCTCGTCCCCCGCCGCCCCGGCCCCCTGTGGCTGTTGGCCGAAGTCACCTACCGCTGCCCGCTGCACTGCGCCTTCTGCTACAACCCGGTGGATTTCGCCCAGGCCGGGCCAGAACTGGCGACGGAGGACTGGCTGAAGGTGATCCGCGAGGCGCGGGAGATGGGCGCCGCCCAGTTCGGCATTTCAGGTGGCGAGCCGCTGCTCCGCGACGACATCGAAATCCTTGTCGGCGAAGCCCGCAAGCTGGGCTTCTACACCAACCTGATCACCTCCGGCGTGGGCCTCACCGAAGCGCGCCTGGCGGCCCTCAAGGAAGCCGGCCTGGACCACATCCAGCTGTCCTTCCAGGACGCCACCCGCGAAGCCAACGACCTCATCACCAACACCCGCACCTTCGAACTGAAGCGCAAGGTGGCGGCGATGACCAAGGCCGCCGGCTACCCGACGGTGATCAACTGCGTGCTGCACCGGACCAACATCGACCACCTCGACCACATCATCGAGATGGCCGTCGAGATCGGCGCCGAATACCTGGAGCTGGCCAACACCCAGTACCACGGCTGGGCCTTTCTCAACCGCGAGGCGCTGATGCCCACCACCGCCCAGCTGGCCGAAGCCGAAGCCGTCACCGAACGCTGGAAGGCCAAGCTCGGCAAGAAGATGCGCATCCTCTTCGTGACGCCGGACTACCAGTCGAAGAAACCCAAGAAGTGCATGAACGGCTGGGGCGAAGTCTTCCTGTCCGTCACCCCGGACGGCCTGGCCCTGCCCTGCCACACCGCCCGCATGCTGCCGGGCCTCGAGTTTCCGGACGTACGCGAGCACGCGCTGGACTGGATCTGGCACGAGTCACCGCTGTTCAACCGCTTCCGCGGCACCGCCTGGCTGCCGGAAACCTGCCAGAGCTGCGAGGACAAGGAGAAGGACCACGGCGGCTGCCGCTGCCAGGCCTTCATGCTGACCGGCAACGCCGACGCCACCGACCCGGTGTGTCCCAAGTCACCAGACCATGGCCTCATCGATGCCGCGCTGGTCAAGGCCGAGCAGGCCGCCACCGTCAAGCCGCTGGTCTTCCGCGACCCGAAAAACTCCCGCGCCCTCGATCGCGCCTTCTGACCCCCTCTCCTTTATCAATCTGTACCGTGGAGGCGAATTCATTCGCCCACGGACTTCGGTGAATCGACGGAGGGCGAAGGAATTCGCCCCCACGCCCGCTTCCCCGAAATGCCAGCGAGCTGGCCCCGCAGGCCCGGATCCAGCCTGCTCCGCGGCCTCGGCTCGGCCTTTCCCGCCCGGCCCCCATGCTAGAATCCTGCCGATTCCGGTCGCCGATTCATCATGCATTTCTCCCACCTTCGCCCGTCCCTGTTCGCCGTGCTGGCTGCCCTTGCCCTGGGCGCGTGCTCGACCCTGAAACCCGATGCACCGGCGGAGAAAAGTGCTCCGCCCCGACATGAGACAAGTGAGGACAGTGCCGGGAGCAGCAAGCCCGCGCCCGCACCGCGCCCGCGGCCGCCGCGCAGCGACAAGCCCACCCGCCCGGACAAGACGGAACGTCTCGCCCCGAAGAACGAAGCTCCCGCAGAAGAAACACCTGCGCCGCCCCCCGCAGCGGAAGCCCCCCTCAACGGCCCCCTGTGGCTGACCCTGTGCAAGCAGCGCCAGGCCGAGGCCGGCATCATCCGCTGCGACGCGGACGAACTGCTGGTCCGCCCCTCCGCCCAGGTCAAGATTTTCACGCGGGATCCGGCCGCCGTCGGGCGCGGCATCCAGCTGCGCAAGGGCCTGCCCAGCAAATACCGCTTCTTCGTCGTTCCCTAGGCTTTCCCGCCCCGGCGCAGCCCTTCTCCCGGCCGCAACACGCCTGCAACACAGCGCAGGTTGAATGGCGGCCACGGCACCTCCCCGGTGCCGCCCATCGGGAGGATGCGCCACGGAACCGATCACCATCGACCTGCTGCTGCCCGACGACCATGCGGGCCGCGAAGCCGCCGCCTCGGTACTGCTGGCGTCCTTCGACAATCCGCAGCGCTACGACCGGGCCCGCATCGAGGCCCAGCTGATCTCCGCCGAGGCTCCCTTCTACCGCCACTTCTTCGTCGCCCGCTGCGGTGAAGAGATCGTCGGCGCCGGCGGCATCAAGGCCGCCGACTGGGCGATCGACACCCATATCCTGTACATGTCGGCGGTCGCCGAGCACGTCCGTGGCCAGGGCATCGCACGCGGGCTGATCGCCGCGCGCATCGCCTGGGTACTTGAGAACTTCCCGAGCGGTCGCCTGCTGGTATCCACCGCGCGGCCCCGGCGCTTCAACCGGCTCGGCTTTCGCGTCGTCGGCAAGCACGAATCCGACGGCCGCCGCCTGATGATGATGGAGTTCCGGCCTACCTGACGCCAGCGTGAAAATGCATTTCGAATCTTGATTCCAGCCCCATGAGGGCTATCCTTCCCCGGAGCAGCCCTGTGCGCCAAGGCGCCAGCAGCGCTCCGCAACGACAACAATGAGGGGGAGGCAAACCATGTCCGGCAATCTCAAACTTCGCATCAACGGCAAGAAGCAGGACAAGGCCGAGCTGTGGCTGACCCGTCAGGGACGCACCGCCGACCTGTTCGCCGGCATCGAGGCCTCGGCCATCGAGATCGCCGGCAGCGCCCGTGGAACGGCCGACGATCTGGTGCAGGAGATTCCCGACGGCGCGCTGGTCGAGGTCGAGCTGGAAGGCGGCCTGCGTTTCTGGACTGCAGCAGAAGACCTGCGCGCCCGCCTCGGCGATCCCCACGCCGGCGAAGCGCGGGGGCTCAATGACGACGAATCCTGGTCCCCGCCCACCGCCCTCGGCCTGCCCGGCGCCCAGCGGGGCTTCATCGGCCAGCTCGCCCTCAAGGCCCTGCGCTGGCTCAACATCAAGCCCGACGACGCGCTGCGCAACACCATCGTCGACAAGGTCCAGAACCGGGCCATCCCGGTGGAAGGCGTGTTTCCCGTGCGCGCCGACGGCACCCTCGGCCCACGCCTCACAGCCCCCATCCCTGACGGCGGCCCGACCCTGCTGCTCCTGCACGGCACCGGCTCGAGCACGGCCGGCAGCTTCGGCCGTCTGTGGCAGGACCAGAAAGAGCGCTGGCAAACACTGCGCGACTACTACGGCGAACGCATCTACGCCCTCGAGCACTGGACACTGACCCGCAGCCCTATCGAGAACGCCCTCGACGCGGCCCGCCTGTTGCCCAGGAAAGGCCGCATCAGCTTCCTGTCCCACTCCCGCGGTGGCCTGGTCGGTGAGCTGCTGTGCCTCGACCCGGACGGTTTCGACCTGGCCGAAGCCCAGCAGGCCCTCGGCCCGCGTGCCGCGGACGACGCCGACCAGGCCACCGCGATCAAGCGCCACCGCGACGCCCTCGGCAAGCTGGTGAATGAACTGCGCAGCCGCCCGGAGCTCGCCATCGAACGCTTCGTGCGCGCCGCCTGCCCGGCCCGCGGCACCAGCCTGGCCGGCGACAAGCTGGACCAGTGGGGCTCGCTGATGGTGCTCGCCGCCATCGGCCTGGAGATGAAGGCCAGCGAGAGCCGGGGCCTCTTCGAAGTGCCGGAGCTGCTGCAGACCGGTCTCGACATGGTCACCGAAACCGTCGCCTCGGTGCTGGCCAGCCGCCGCCGCGTGGACCAGCTACCCGGTCTGCAGGCCATGATGCCTGGCGCCCCGCTGCTCGGCGTCATCAACGCCGCACCGGCCCGCGGCGAGCTCTACGTGATCGCAGGCGACGCCGCGCCGGTGGAGGGCGACCGCCTGGCGGCGCTGCGCATCTGGCTTGCCGACCGCTTCTACGAGCGGGACCACGACCTGGTGGTGGATACCCGCTCGATGCTCGACGGCGCCATCCGCCGCACGCCAGCGGACGGCCCGCGCTGCCGCGTTCAGTTCCGCAGCGGCGGCGACGTCAATCACTTCCGCTATTTCCATAATAACGACAGCGCCGCCGCCGCGGTCGCCGCCCTGGTGCAAGCCCCCGAGGCCGACAGACTCTTCCACGACTACCACGGGGACTGGCCGCTGCCCGACGTCACCGGCGAGCAGGCCCGTGGCCTGTTCGGCCCGCGCGCCCAGCCCGATCCCGCCCAGCCCCGCGGCATCGTGGTGATGGTGCCCGGCCTGTGCGGTAGCCAGCTGCTGGTGAACAAGAGCGAGGTGTGGGCCAGCATCCTGTCCCTGGCCGGCGGGGCCTTCCGCGACAAACTGAAGATCAACGCCGACGTGCAGGCCGGCCAGCCGCTCGCCGACACCTACTTGCCCCTCGCCAACAGCCTGCGCCAGCGCGGCTACAAGGTGGACATGTACGGCTACGACTGGCGCAAGCCGCTGGCCACCTCGGTGGACGGACTCGCCAAACGGATCAAGGACGCCATCGCGGCGATGGCCCCCGAGCGCAAGCCCGTGCACATCGTCGTCCACTCCATGGGCGGCGTGCTGCTGCGTGCCACCTTCGCCGCCCATCCCGAAGTATGGGAGGCCTGGAACAATCATCCCGGCGATCCGCGGGCCTTGATGCTGGGCACGCCGAACCAGGGCTCCCATTCCATCACCCTGCTGCTCACCGGCCGCGACAGCTTCTTCCGCCAGCTGGCCCTGCTGGACCTCTGCCATTCCCAGGAGGAGCTTCTTGAAACCGCCGGCACGTTCCCGGGTGTCATGGAGCTCCTGCCCTGGGCTGCAAGCGGCGACGACCAGCACATCCGCAACGCCGACACCTGGAAGGCCTTCAAGCAGGCCGACGCCGGCGCCAAATGGCCGGAGCCACCGGCCGGCGTGCTGGGCCAGTCGGCCAGCGTCTGGGAAACCCTGGTCAAGTCCGACCCGCTACTTTCCAGCCCGCGCCTGGTGTATGTAGCCGGCCTCGCCGACCAGACGCCCGAGAAGGCGATTGTCGATGCGGCGGGCCGCTTCCAGATCCTGTGCACCCCCGAAGGCGACGGCCGCGTGCCCTGGTCCACCGGCATTCCCGACAACTGCCGCAAGGGCGGTCGGGTGTATTACGTGCGCAGCGTGCATGGCGACATGCCGAAAGCCACCGATGCCCACGACGGCTACCTGGACCTCCTCGAAAAAGGCCGCAGCGACCGCCTGGCCACACAGCCGCCGGTCTCCCGCGGCGTCACGGCACTGCAACCCTGGCGCAGCGACGAAGCCGACGCTGCGCTCTACCCCAGCCGTGGCGAACTGCTGGCCGCCGCCACCGGCGCCTCCCTTCGCTCCGCCCGCAAGGCCGCGCGAGGCGGCTACCGCACGGAAGTCCGCGTGCTCCACGGTGACGTCATGTACGCCGAATCAGCTGTGCTGGTCGGCCACACCTGGGGCGCCAACGCGCTGGAGTTCGCCGAGAAGCTGCTCGACCAGGCCCTCGGCGGGCGTATGCAGAAACGCCTCGACGCCGGCCTGCATGCCGGCGCACTCGGCACCTTCTCCATCTACCGCAAGCGCCCGAACGAGAACTTCACTCAAGGCGCGATCGTCATCGGCATCGGCCGCATCGGCCAATTGTCGGCCGGCGAACTCGCCCAGTCGGTAGCCAAAGCCGTCGCGACCTACGCTACCGAAGAGCTGGAAGCCGAGGAGCTGAAGGATCCCGCCGAACGGCAGCAGCCCCTCAGTGTCGGCATCAGCGCACTGCTGATCGGTGCCGGCATTGGCGAGCTGAGCCTCGCCGACTCGGTGGCCGCCACCCTGCGCGGCCACCGGGACGCCCGCCTGCGCCTGGAGCGGGCCGGACTGGCTGGCAAGCTGCGCCTCGACCGCCTGGACTTCATCGAAGTCCTCGAGGACCGCGCCATCAACGCCCTGCGCGCGGCGCAGGATTCGGTCGGCGTGGATCGCGCACTGGCCCGTGCCTTTTACGTGGATGCGGCAATCCGCCCCCACCAGGGCGGGCGCCGACGTGCCAGCAGCGCAGCGGATGAAGGCAACTGGCAACGCATTGCCATCAGCGCGGTGGGCGGCGCCAACGACGGCGCACCGCGCCTGATGTTCGACGTCTATGGCGAACTGGCCCGCGCAGAACGAACCTACAACGCGGTCCCGTTCAAGGACATCGAACGCTTCACCGACAGCCTGATAGGCACCACCACCGATCAGGAGCAGGTGGGCCGCGCACTGTTCGAACTCTTGATCCCCAACTGGCTGAAAGACCTCGCCCCGGACCGCCGGCGTGTCCAGCTCATCGTGGACAAGACCGCGGCCGCCTACCCGTGGGAGCTGCTGCGCGACCGCGCCACCGAGCACGACAGCGATAGCGGCCAGCCCTTGTCGGTGCGCAGCGGCCTGATCCGCCAGTTGTCCACCGGCCAATTCCGCCTAAACGTCCGGCGCAGTAACGCGTTCAAGGCCCTGGTGGTCGGCAACCCGGATCTCGGTGCGTGGCATCGCTACCTGCCGTCCTTGAGCGGCGCCGAGAAGGAAGCCCAGGGTGTGTCCGGCCAGCTCGACGGCGCCGGCATCGAGACCAGCCTGCACATCCAGGACGAATCCCGACAGATCCTCCTCGACCTGTTCAGCGGCGAGTGGCGCATGCTGCACCTGTCAGGCCACGGCCTTTACCAGCAGGACATCCCCGCCACCGATGGCCTACCCGCTGTCGCCAAGGCCACCGGCATGGTGATTGGCGGCGGTGACCTGCTGACGACCGCCCACATCGAGCAGATGCGGGCGGTGCCCGACTTCGTTTTCATCAACTGCTGCAGCCTCGGCCGCATCGAGGAAAGACCGGACGGCGCTCCCGCGGCGGCACGCCCCGGCAGCCCAGGCCTGGCCGCCAACCTGGCCACCCAGCTCATCGAGATCGGTGTGCGCTGTGTCATCGCCGCGGGCTGGGAAGTCCTCGACGATGCGGCCGAACTCTTCGCCAATACCTTCTACGAGCATTTCCTGGATGGCACCAACTTCGGCGAATCGGTGCTGGCTGCCAGAGGCACGACCTTCGATGCATTCGGCAGCTCCAACACCTGGGGCGCCTACCAGTGCTATGGCGATCCAGGCTTCGTCCTGCCGCGCCCACAGCGCAGCGTTGCACCGAAGGCCAAGCCCGCCAACTACGACCACTACCTGGCGGCCTCGGAAGTCCTTTGCGAACTGGAACGCCTGACGCAGCGTGCCAGCCACGCGCTGGCCCTGGACAAGGACGCCACGGCTTACGCTGAACGCCACAGCAAGGCCCTGCAAGCCCTGTGCGAACGCCAGGGCTGGATCGGACAGGGCAACATTCTGGAGGCCTTCGGCGCCCTCAAGGCCGAATACAACCGCCACGACGAGGCCATCGACTTCTATCGGCGCGCGCTGGCCGCCCCCGACGCCAGCACGTCGCGCAAGGCCGAGGAACAGCTCGCCAACATGCTGACCCGGCGCGCCAAGGTTTTGGCCGATGACAAGCAGACCTCCGCTGCCCTACCCCTCCTCGACGAGGCGGCTGCGATCCTTGCCGTGGACAGCCGCTATCGCCCCGCCAGCGCCGAACGGCTCAGTCTGCAGGCCGCGGCAGACAAGCGCCGCTTGGCCTGCCAGCTGCAAATCGGCGACAAGGCCGCCGCCATCAAGGCACTCGAAAGCATGCAGGACGCCTACAAGCGCGCCACCGCCCAGGCGCGCCAGGAAGGCGACGACATCCACTACCCGGCCCTCAATGCCGCCAACGCGAGCGCCCTGCTCGGACTCACCGCCGGCTTTCCGGACGGGGAGCCAGCCGCCACGCGGGCCCTGCTCAAGTCGCTGCGCGAACAGCCTGCTGCCCCTGCCAAGGACTTCTGGGCGCGAGCCAGTCAGGCCGACCTGCAACTGGCCGATGGATTGCTCGAACTTGCCGCCGGAGGGCGCAGCGGCGCCAAACGGCTCGGCGAAGCCAAGGCCGCGTACGTCGCACTGGTCAGCAGCGGTGCCACGCCGCGGGAACGGGAATCCATCGCCTCCACCATCGACATCCTGCTGCAAGCCCTGCAGAAGCTCGATGCGGCGGCCGGGCGGGAGCAGGCCGTGACGGACGCCATCGCGACGCTGGGCGAGATCCAGGCCGCGCTATCCACCTGAATTCTCATCACGGTGGGTGCCCAGGGGCCCGACCTCGGGCACCCGCCTGTCTTAAGATCAATTTTGAATAAGGTTTTTTGAATAAGATTCAAAGAAAATAATCGTTCTGCTTAGATATGCGCATTTGGCAAACTTTCTGCTTCAAATTGCACAGAAAGTTCGCCATGAAAGTTCGTTTTGCCCTCAAGACTGTCATCGCAGCCATCGCGCTCGCCGGAACCGTGGGCGCGGCCTTCGCTGAACAGCTCAAGGTCGGCTATCTGCCGGCCACCGGGCACGCCAAATTCTTCGTCGCCAAGGAGCAAGGCCTGTTCGCCAAGGAAGGGCTGGATGTCGAACTGGTCGAGTTCCAAAATTCCGCCGACGGCCTCAACGCCATTATCGCAGGCAAACTGGACACCGGCGCCTTTGGCACCACCGGGCCGATTGCCCACCTGTCGAAGGGCACCAAGCTCAAGATCATCGGCGGCGTCATGGGTGGCGACGCAGCCCTAGTCGCCAGCGCGGCCAATGCCGGCAAGATCAAGGGGATCGCCGACCTGAAGGGCAAGAAGGTCGCAACGGTCCGCATGGCGTCCGGCGACGCGGTGCTGCGCGGCGCGCTGAAGGACAAGGGTCTCAACTGGAAGACCGACCTGCAGATCTTCGAACTGAAGAACCCCTCCGCGGTGATCGAAGCCGTCAAGTCCGGCCAGGTTGATGTCGGCCTCGTGTGGGGTCCTCACGACCTGCGTGCCGAGGACCAGGGGCTCAAAGTCGTCATCCATTCCACCGACCTGCAACGCGGCCATCCCTGCTGCCGCCTCGTGATCACCGAGGCCAGCGCGAAGAACCCGGCGACCTGGGAGAAATTCCTGCGCGCCATGCTGAAGGCCGAGCGCTTCGCGGCGGAGAACAAGAAGGAGACGATCGAGTCGATCGCCAAGTACGTCAAGCTTGACCAGCAATTGCTGTGGCGTGGTTATTACTCCGAGTATCTCGATCAATCCACCGATCCGGATGCGAAGGGCGTCAAGCATTTTGCCGAGGTCATGACAAACAGCGAGTTCATCACCAAGGCGCCGGACCTCTCTACAGGTATCGATGCCAGCCTGTATGAAAAGGTGCTCAACCAGCTCGTCAAGGAAAATCCCAACGACGCCTACTGGAAGAAACTGCAAAAAGACTTCAAGCGGAAGAATGTCTGATGGCTTCTGAGCTACGGCTGGAAGGCGTCGACTTCTCCTATGAGGATGCGACGCCGATCCTCGAAAAAATCGACCTCGCTGTCCCGGCGGGGCAGTTCGTCTGCCTGCTGGGCTCCAGCGGTTCGGGCAAATCCACGCTCTTGCGGCTGCTGGCTGGACTGCAATTTCCCCGCCACGGCCGGCTGAGCTGGAACGGCCAGCCCATCACCGGCCCGAGCCTTGATCGCGGCGTCGTGTTTCAGGACTACGCCCTGTTTCCGTGGATGTCGGTGGTGGACAACATCGCCATCGCCATCGGCAAGGCTCAGCCCAAGGCCCGCAAGGCCGAGCGGCGGGAGCAGGCCGAAGCGTGCCTCGTGAAGGTCGGGCTCGAGAACGCCATCGGACAGTATCCCTTCGAGCTGTCCGGCGGCATGCGCCAGCGCGCCGCCATTGCCCGCGCACTGGCCTTGTGCTCGCCGGTGCTGCTGATGGACGAGCCCTTCGGGGCACTCGACCCCACCAATCGGGCCCGCCTGCAGGATCTGTTGCTTGAAATCTGGGAGACGGAGGTGCCGCGGAAAACCATCGTCTTCGTCACCCACGACATCGACGAGGCGCTCTACCTCGGCGACCGCATCGTCGTTCTCGGCTCCACGCCGGGACGCCTGATTGCCGACCTGCCGGTGGGCTTTCCGCGCCACCGCGAGCGGCGAGCCCTGTTCGACAGCGCGGAGTTCCACGCCCTGCGCGAATCCATTGCCGAGACCCTCGCCGCAGACACGCTGCGCCAGCTGGTCGCCGCCTAAAGGAATCAACACATGTCAGAAACGCTCACCGCCCCGCCGCGGGGGAGGCCTGTTGCCGGCGCTCCCAGTGATCGGCAGCCCGAACGCACGGCATCCGCGCCACGCCAGGCCGCATCCGTTCCGTCCGCGCTGCTGGCCATCCTGCAAGGCTCCATCGTCTGGATCGTCCTGCTGGCCCTGTGGTTTGTCGCCGCCAAGTACTTCCCGCTCGGCGACAACCCCTTGATTCCGAGCCCTCAGCGTACCGCCCTGGCGCTGCAGGAATCTCTTCCAGAGTTGTGGGAAGGCACGCTGTCGTCCTTCTCGATCCTGATCCCCGGCCTGCTGCTTGCCACCTTGCTGGGCATCGTTTCCGGCATTTACGTCGGCTCGTCCCCCCTCTTGCAGCGGATCTTCTTTCCGTTCGCGCGTGTTGCCGCACCGGTGCCGCCGACCGTCTATGTGCCCTATGCGATTGCCGTGCTGCCCACCTTCAAGCTGTCGGCGATCTTCGTGGTGTTCATCGGAGCCTTCTGGCCGATCTTCCAGAACACGGCCGCCGGCGCCCACGCTCTAGAAAGCCGCTATAGGGACAACGCCAGCATCCTCGGCTTGAACAGCCACGAGTTCCACTGGAAGGTCGTCTTCCCCGCGGCGCTGCCGCATATTTTCTCCGGCATGGCCGTGGGCTTGGGATTCGCTTTCATCCTGCTCACCGTCGCCGAGCTGTTCGGTGCCAACGCCGGCCTCGGACGGTTCGTCCAGTATTACGCCGACTTCGCCGACTACCCGAAGATGGTCGCCGGCATCCTTTACACCGGCGTCGTGACCTACCTCGCGATGAGCGGCCTCGAGGCCATCAAGCGCCGCGCGCTGTTCTGGCATCGCTGACTGGAGAACCCCATGAAATTCCACCTTCCCTCCTCGATGGCCGCCCTGCTCCTGGCCGGCCTGGCAGCAAGCGGCACGGCCAGTGCGGCCTTGTTCGAACGCTCCACCAACGACCTGCAAACGGAGGTCCGCTCCGCTGCGGCCAAGGGGCGCCAGCTCGCCGTCCTGCTGACCATGCCTGACTGCCCCGGGTGCCGGGAAATGGAGAAAAAAGTCTTTCGCGACGCAGCGCTCGAAAAATCCTTCGCCACCCAATTCGCCAGTGCCCGTGTGGACATCACCCAGGAAAGCAGCCTGATCGAGCCGTCCGGCAAGACGTCGTCGCCCACCCAGTGGGCCACCCGCCTGCACGCCGTCGGCACGCCGTCCTTTGTCTTTCTGGATAGACAAGGGCAGGTCTTGTATCGCTACACCGGCGCGCTCACCGCCAAGGATTTCCGCCAGCTGACCAAGTACGTCGCCGGTGGGCACTACGAACACCATCCGTTCCAGCCTTCCGCATCCGGGCAGACCAGTGAAGTCCATGCTGGATCGGCCCATCAACACTAACCGGATCAAGCAAATGTCACGCAACAAGATACTGTCGCTGGCCGAGGCCGTTAAACGCTACAGCTGGGACGGCATGCAATACGCCAGCGGCGCGGCCCTGCCGGTCGGCTCCGACGCCGTCGTCTTCGGGCGGGAACTGCTGCGCCAACAGCGCCGCCATCTGCACGCCCTGTTTCACTGCAATACGCAGCAATTGAACCTGCTGGCGGCTGCCGGCGCGGTCGACAAGGCGGAATGCGGCTTCTCCGGCCTGGAGGTATTCGGGTTCGCCAATGGCCTGCGCCGCGCCGTGGAATCCGGGCAGCTGGCGCTGGAAGACTATTCCAACCTGTCGTTCAACCTGCGCCTGCTGGCCGGCGCGATGAACTGGCCCTTCGCCCCGGCGACGGTCAATATCGGCTCGGACATTCAGTGGCGCAGCGCCTTCGCGCCCGACGAACAGCCCGCAAAGCACAAGATCCCCACCGTCACCGACCCCTTCAGCGGTCGTGAGGTAGGCGCCCTCAGCCCCCTGCAGCCGGACGTGGCCGCCATCCATGTCTCCCTGGCCGACCCGCTCGGCAACGCGATCATGCTCGGGACCGAATGGAGCCGCTTCGAACTGTCCCGCGCCGCCAAGAAGGTCGTGCTGATCGCCGATGCCATCGTCGATACGGCCTGCATGCGCCAGTTCCCGAACCTGGTCCGCATTCCCGACATCATCGTCGAGGCGGTTGTTTACTGGCCGCTCGCTGCCTGGCCGCAATCCTCGCCCGGCTTCTACGACGTGGATGAAGCGCACATGAAGGCGATGAACAAGGCCCTGGCCAGCGCAGAAGGCACGGCCGAGTACATCAGCCGCTACGTCGAGGGCTACAGCGACATCGACAGCTACCTCGACATGATCGGCCGCGACACCGTCGAGCAGCTGTCGCAAACCGAAACCGCCTTCCTGCTCGATCCATTCCGCCAGTGGATCATGACCCCGGATCAAATCGCTGCCCTCAGCGCAGGAGAAAACCCATGAGCGCAAGCCTCGACTACACCCGCCAAGAGATGATGGCAATTGCCACCGGCCGCGAACTCCGTGACGACGATCTGGCCATTTTCGGGGTTGGCCTGTCGATGCTTGCCGGCTACTTCGCCCAGGCCTGCCACGCCCCCAACATCCGCACCATGACGGAAGGCGGCGTTTATGGCGCCACGCCCGTCGGCGGCCTGCCGTGGGGCATCGAATGCAACCGCATCTCGTCCAACGCGACCAGCTTCACCAACGCCATCGATGCCCTCGGCTTTCTCGTCGCCTCGGGCCGCTGCGACGTGGGCATCATCGGCGCCGCCCAGGTGGACAAGTTCGGCAACGTCAACACCACCGGCATCTGGGACGGCGACGGTACCATTGGCGACACCTACCGCCTGCCCAAAACCCGCCTGACGGGTGCAGGTGGCGCCAACGACATCGCTTGCGGCGCCGGCCGGGTGATCATCATGGTCACTCACGAGGCCAAGCGCTTTGCCGACAAGGTGAGCTACATCAGCTCCCCCGGCTACCTCGACGGCGGCAACGCACGGGAACGTTACGGCTTCGTCGGTGGCGGCCCGTCCGCCATCGTCACCACCCTCGGCATCATGAGGCCGGATCCCCAAACGAAAGAATTCATCCTCGACGCCTGGTATCCGTTCTCCAGTATCGAAGAAATCCGCGCCAATACCGGCTGGGACCTTAAAGTATCGCCCAATGCCCACGTCGTGCCCGAACCCACCGCCGAGGAACTTGCCGCGCTGCGTCGGGTGGACGAAACCGGCATGCTCCGAAAAAAATAAGCGCAGAGGAAAACATGACTGAAAAGACCTTGCTCAGCGTCGATGACGCCGGCACCGGCGTCCGCACGCTGATCCTAAACCGCCCGCAGGCCCGCAACAGCCTGTCCCAGCCCGCCATCCGCGAACTGCTCGCGGCCTTCCAGGAGATCGCCCGCGACGACAGCGTGCGCGTCGTCATCCTGGCCGGTGCCGGGCCGGCCTTCTGCGCCGGCCACGACCTCAAGGAGATGCGCGCCGCCGACTATGCGCCGGATTACGCCGAGGGCCTGTTTGCCGATTGCGCCGAACTGATGCAGGCCATCGTCAATCTGCCCAAGCCGGTCATAGCCCGCGTGCATGGCATCGCCACTGCCGCAGGCTGTCAGCTGGTGGCGAGCTGCGACCTGGCTGTTGCCACCGACGACGCCCGCTTTGCGACGCCCGGCGTCAACATCGGGCTGTTCTGCTCGACGCCGATGGTGGCCCTGTCCCGTAACGTGGCCCCCAAGCACGCCATGCAGATGCTCCTCACCGGCGACATGATCGACGCGGCGACGGCGCTGCGCTTCGGCCTCGTCAACGAACTGGTGCCGGCCGCCGAGCTCGAAGACCGGACCCTCCACCTGGCCCGGCAGATCGCCTCCAAGTCGCCGCTGACCCTGGCCATCGGCAAGGAAGCCTTCTACCGCCAGGCGCCCCTGCCCCTCGATGAGGCTTATGCCTACACCCGGCAGGTGATGGTGGGCAACCTGCAGGCCCTCGACGCCCGGGAAGGCATCGATGCCTTCATCGACAAGCGCACACCGACCTGGTGCGGCCGCTGAAACCGGAGGACACAGCATGAGCGACATCAACACCCTGCGCCGGGTTCTGCGGGAATCGAAGACCATTGCCGTCGTCGGTCTGTCGGCCGACTGGTTTCGGCCGTCCTACTTCGCTGCCAAGTACATGCAGGAGCATGGCTACAAGGTGATCCCGGTCACCCCGAAGTACCCCGAGATTCTCGGCGAAAAGTGCTACCCGGATCTGGCCTCAATTCCCGAGCCGGTGGACATCGTGGACGTGTTCCGCAAACCCGCCGACGCCCTGCCTATCGCCGAACAGGCCATTGCGATTGGCGCCAAGACCCTGTGGCTGCAGATCGGCGTGATCAACGAAGCGGCTCGGCAGAAGGCGGAAGACGCCGGCCTCACGGTCGTGATGGACCGCTGCGTCAAGATCGAATATGCGCGCCTTTTTGGCGGACTCAACTGGTTCGGCGTGAACACCAAGGTCATTTCCGCCCGCCGTCCCCTCTGCCTCCCCTGATCCAGGATCATCGAACATGGCTGACCGTAATTACGGCTTCGACACCCTGTGCCTGCACGCAGGCCAAATCCCCGACGCGGCGACCGGCAGCCGCGCCGTCCCGATCTACCAGACTTCGTCCTACGTCTTCGACAGCCCCGAGCAGGCCGCCAGCCTGTTCAACCTGCAGACCTTCGGCAACGTCTATTCACGGCTCTCCAACCCCACCGTCGCGGTGTTCGAGGAGCGCATCGCGGCCCTCGAGAACGGCCGTGCGGCCGTCGCTACCGGCAGCGGCATGGCGGCCCAGATGATCGCGCTGCTCAACATCTGCGAAGCCGGCGACGAGATCGTGGCCGCGCGCACCCTGTACGGCGGCACCTACACCCAGCTCGACGTCAATTTCCGCAAGCTGGGCATCAACACGGTCTTTGTCGACGCCGACGACCCGGAGAGCTTTGCCCGGGCGATCACGCCCAAAACCAAGGCCCTGTATGCCGAAACCCTCGGCAATCCGTCGCTCAACGTGCTCGACATCGAGGCGGTGGCCAAGGTTGCCGACGCAGCGGGCCTGCCGCTCTTCATCGACAACACCTTCGCCAGCCCTTACCTGTGCCGGCCTTTCGAATGGGGTGCCGCGATCAGTGTCCATTCGGCGACCAAGTTCATCGGCGGCCACGGCACGACGATGGGCGGCGTCATCGTCGAGTCCGGTAGATTCCCGTGGGACAACGGCAAGTTCGCGACCATGACCGATCCCTCGCCGGGCTATCACGGCGTGCGCTTCTACGAAACCTTCGGCGACTTCGGCTTCACGATGAAGTGCCGCATGGAAGGAATGCGCACCTTCGGGCCGGTGCTGTCACCCTTCAGCGCCTTCCAGTTGCTGCAAGGCATCGAAACGCTGCCGCTGCGCATGGACCGCCACTGTTCGAACGCCCTGGCCGTGGCGCGCTTTCTGGAGGCTCACCCTAAGGTCGAATGGGTCAATTACCCTGGTCTCGAGAGCAGCCGCTACCATGCGCTCGCCAGGAAATACCTGCCGAAGGGCGCCGGCGCGGTGCTCACTTTCGGCATCAAGGGCGGCGCCGCGGCGGGACAGAAGTTCATCAACGCCGTCGAGTTCCTCTCCCACCTGGCCAATATCGGCGATGCCAAATCCCTGGTCATCCACCCGGCGTCGACGACCCACCGTCAACTGTCGGAAGAGCAGCAGGTGGCCGCCGGCGTACCGCCGGACCTGATCCGTCTGTCGGTCGGCCTGGAAACCCTGGATGACATTCTTTGGGACATCGATCAGGCCCTGGCCAAGAGCTGACAGCCCGGCTCCAGATCAGCGGCGTCAGAAGAGTCTGTGCGCCGACCGGTGGTCGCCTCTGGGGCGGCCACTGGCTCCCTGTATAATCGCGGCCTTTCCGTCTTACCGCACCGCATCATGTCCGCCACCCAGGAAATCGCCCGCCGTCGCACCTTCGCGATCATTTCCCACCCCGACGCGGGTAAAACCACGCTGACCGAAAAGCTGCTCTGGTTCGGCGGCGCCATCCAGGTGGCCGGCGAAATCCGCGCCCGCAAGGCCGCGCGCCACGCCACCTCCGACTGGATGGAACTGGAAAAGCAGCGCGGCATCTCGGTCACCTCGTCGGTGATGCAGTTCCCGTACCGCGACTGCGTCATCAACCTGCTCGACACCCCCGGCCACGAAGACTTCTCCGAAGACACCTACCGCACCCTCACCGCGGTGGACTCGGCGGTGATGGTCATCGACTCGGTAAACGGCGTCGAAGCCCAGACCATCAAACTGCTCAACGTGTGCCGCCTGCGAGACACGCCCATCGTCACCTTCATCAACAAGCTCGACCGGGAAGGCCGCGAACCTATCGACCTGCTCGACGAGATCGAGTCGGTGCTGGGCATGCAGTGCGCCCCGATGACCTGGCCGATCGGCATGGGCAAGCGCTTCCGCGGCGTGTATCACCTGTACAACGACACCATCCAGTTCTTCGACCCCAAGGCCGAAAAGGGCACCTCGGAAATCATCCAGGGCCTCGACAACCCGCGCCTCGACGAAGTAATCGGCGACCAGGCCGACGAACTGCGCATGGACGTGGAACTGGTGCGCGGCGCCTCCCACACCTTCGACCGCGAGGCCTACCTGGGCGGCAAGCAGTGCCCGGTGTTCTTCGGCTCGGCGGTGAACAACTTCGGCGTGCAGAGCCTGCTCGACGCCGTGGTGGATCTCTCCCCCGCCCCGCTGGCGCGCCCGGCCAAGACCCGCCAGGTCGAACCCGACGAGCCCAAGTTCTCCGGCTTCGTGTTCAAGATCCAGGCCAACATGGACCCGAAGCACCGCGACCGCATCGCCTTCATCCGCGTCTGCGCCGGCCGCTTCGAGCGCGGCGGCAAGCTCAAGCAGGTATCCACCGGCAAGAGCCTGGCCATCAACAACGCCATCACCTTCATGGCGCAGGATCGCAACACCACCGACGAAGCCTGGGCCGGCGACATCATCGGCATCCCCAACCACGGCACCATCCACCTCGGCGACACCTTCACCGAGGGCGAGGACCTGCAGTTCACTGGCATCCCCAGCTTTGCGCCGGAACACTTCCGCCGCGCTCAGATCAAGAACCCGCTGAAGATGAAGCAGCTGCAGAAAGGCCTTGAGCAGCTCGCCCAGGAAGGCGCCACCCAGCTGTTCCGCCCCACCACCACCAACGAGCTGATCCTCGGCGCCGTCGGCACCCTGCAGTTCGACGTGGTCGCCCACCGGCTGGAGTTCGAATACGGCGTGGACGTGATGTTCGAATCCTGTAGCTACGCCACCGCCCGCTGGCTGCGCGGCTCCGACGCCGACCTCAAGGCCCTCGCCGACAAGTCCCCCGCCAACATGGCGCTGGATGGCAACGGCGACTACGTCTATCTCGCTCCCAACCGGGTCAACCTGCAAATGGCCCAGGAACGCTTCCCCGACATCAAGTTCCTGGAAACGCGCGAAATCTACTGAGATCGTGTCGTTGTGGGGGCTGCTTGATTTGCCCTCCACACCACGTTCACTGTGGGGGCGAATGAATTCGCCCCCACAAGCCCCACCCCACACACGCCACCATACAAGCCCGTGCCCGCATTGCGATGCACGCGGCACGCTCGCTGGCGACACCGCCCCCCCGAACTGCCCCTCCCTCATGGGTGCCACTTGTCTTGAGCATGGATGTGGCGTCTAATTCGCCGCGCATATTCCATTTAGATCAACGAACGATGGCGCCAGCCCCTTAGTCGGGCCACACCCCACGATCCTGACGCCCAAGCCCTGCCCTTGCGGCAACGGCGCTCACGGCCGTTTCCGGTGGAGCGTTGCGACCTCATCGGCCATGAACCCACTCCGCTCTTAGCTCGATTCAACGCCATGTTTGATTCCGCTCGCCAAACGGTCGCAAGCATCGCCAGCCGCGACATGTCCGTCACCAAAATCGTCGAGGGCTGCCTGGAGAACATCAGGCGCCATAACCCCACGATCAACGCCATCGTCACTCTGGACGAGGCGGGAGCGCTGGCGGCGGCGCGACAAGCCGATGCTTCAAGGGAGGCCGCCAACACGCTCCCGCTGCACGGCATTCCCGTGACAATCAAGGATGCCTTCGAGACCGCGGGGCTGCGCACCACCAGCAGCTACCGCCCGCTGCGCAACCATGTGCCGACCAGAGATGCCACGGTAGTCGCCCGCCTCAAAGCCGCCGGAGCCATTGTCCTGGGCAAGACCAACCTGCCGGAGCTGGCGGGCAATCCACAGTGCTGGAGCCCGCTGTTCGGGCCGACCAACAATCCGTGGAATACCTCCCTCACTTCGGGAGGCAGCTCCGGCGGCAGTGCAGCGGCAGTCGCCATGGGCTTTTCTTTCCTCGACCCCGGTAGCGACATCGGCGGCTCGATCCGCATTCCTGCCGCCTACTGCGGCGTAGCGGGATTCAAGGCGACCGAAAACCGCATCCCTCGCACCGGCCACATTCCCCACCTGCCCGACGGTTCGCGCAGCGTGCGCCACATGCTGTCCTTCGGCCTACTGGCGCGAGGCGTGGATGATCTGCAACTGGGCTTGCAGATCCTGGCCGGGCCAGACGGCGTGGACAGTGAAGTCCCGCCCTTGCCCGTGCGTACCCCCACGGCCATTCGCTCCCCATTGCGCATCGCCTGGTGGGACGATTTCGCCGGTCTGCCCCTCTGCCCACGGACCCGTAAAGCACTGGCCCGCACGGTGCAGAACCTGGAGCGGCAAGGGATCGAAGTCCAGCGGTGCCGGCCGCCCAATTTCGACTTCGAGCGCGCCTGGTACGCCTACGGCATTATCGGCGGAGCCGAAATCGGCCTCGGCATGCCCCCGCTGCCGCGCCACATGCTATCCCTTGCGGGCAAATTCATTCCCGCCGCGTCCCAGCCCCTGACACGGGCCTTCCTGCGCGGCCTTTCCTTTGACTTGCGGCGCTACAACGAGGCGCTCAATCTACGGGAGCAACTGATTGGCGAACTGGAGCACTTCCTTGCGGAATGGGATGCCTGGCTGTGCCCCGTGGCACCGGTCGTGGCCTATCCCCATTGTCGGCTGGACGGTTTCAGGAAGCACCCATCGCTGATCGTCGATGACCGCACCGTCCCCTATCTGGAAGCCACCGTGAGCATGGCAACGCCCTTCTCGCTAACTGGCAGCCCGGTGGTGGTTCTACCCGCCGGCATCGAAGACGGCTTGCCCGTGGGCTTCCAGTTCATCGGCAAGCGGTGGCAGGACGAATCGCTGCTGTCCGTCTGTGCCATGCTCGAACGTGCCTGTGGCGGTTACGTTCCGCCACCGCGATGAGCATGCTTCTCCGACTGCTGGTCGCCCTCGCCTGCTACATCCTCTCCGGCTACGGCATCCGGATGAGCGGGATGCTGATCAAGCTCAACTCGCCGATCACATGGCTGATTGTCTACGCGTGGGGCGCACACCTTGTCCTTTGCCTGCTCTGGGTGTGCCGCAAACAGATCAACTGGCCACTGGCGATTACGGGCACGTTGGCCGGCTGCGCCTGCCTCGTCGCAGTCCCGATCGGCTTTCTCTTCGTATTTCCCAGCGTATTGCTCGCCGTCCATATCATCCGGACCTATCAGCGGGAGCGTTCATCGCTACGCGCAGGCTCGCCTTCATAGCCCTCCGACTCGCCATTGGCATGCTCGTTGCACTGACATCGAGCATCTGAAATCGGAGGCGCATCATGATCATCCAGGCCACGTCACGCCTTGGCTACGCGGCAGAATTGGTTCGAACGGCTTCGCTCCGGCAGACTCCGGCTGCTTCCTCGGCAAATCCTGCCGATACCGTCCGCATTTCCCAGACCGCACGGGACGCGCTTGCCGCCTCGGCCCCTTCCTCTGCCACCAATGACGACGGGGGCGTCGCCGCCCGCCTAGCGGAGATCCGGACCCACGGTCCGGTCAACCGCTCCGCGGAAGATCAAGCCTACCTGTTCGCCAACGACAAGCGGCTTGCCGAGATTGCCGCCCAAGGCAAATCGCCTGACGCGCTGACCGCGGACGATCTCGATTACCTGCAAAAGGCCACCGGACTCGTCAACACAATGGCGAATCTCAGCCCCGCCGAAAAGGCGCTGTACGACAAGGCCGTGGCAAGCGGCAACAAGGAGGCTGCCGCCGGCATCGGCCAGATCGCCTTGACCCGGATGATGGGACACACGGCGGGCGGCGCCAACGGCACGACCTACGATCCGCTCAACACGGTCATCACAGCGGCCAATATCGAGAAGTACTTCAGCCACAGCATCGTCGACCCCAGCGGCAAGGCCGCCGCCAATTTCCAGGCCTTGATCCAGTTTCTGCAGGACAAGCCGTCGACATGAAAACCGGGGCAACCTGCAAAGGGCTCAGAAACGCACCCCCAGCATCAAGTCCCTGAAGACACGGGAAATCTACCGAGGTCCGGGGGCTGTGGGGGCGAATTCATTCGCCCCCACAGAAGAGCCCCGCAGGAAGAAGCCCACCGGAAATCACATCCCATAAAAAAACGGCACGGAGCCCCCAAAGCATCCGTGCCGTTTTTCCATCCGTGGCACCGCTTGCGCGGTGCCGCGGACTTCGACAATTACTTGCCGTTGTGCAGCTTGAAGACCCACACGGAACCGCCCTGCTCGAGGAAGTTCACGCGACGGGCCACGTCGCCGCCCCACAGGGGAACCGCACCGCCCCAGCCGGACACGACGGCCACGTACTGCTCGCCGCCTTCTTCCCAGGTGATCGGGGGGGCCACCACGCCGGAGCCGGTCTGGAAGGACCAGACTTCCTTGCCGGTCTTGGCGTCCAGCGCCTTCAGGTAGCCTTCCGGCGTACCGTAGAAGCTCAGGTTGCCAGCGGTGGTCAGCACGCCGCCCCACAGCGGAGCGAAGTTCTTGTTCTCCCACACGATCTTGCCGGCGACCGGATCGACCGCGCGCAGCGCGCCGATGTAGTCGTCATGCAGGGCCTTGATGGTGAAGCCTGCGCCCAGGTAGGCCGCGCCACGCTTGTAGGAGACCGGCTCGTTCCAGATGTCCATGCCCCACTCGTTGGCCGGCACGTAGAACAGGCCGGTCTTCGGGTTGTAGGCCATCTGCATCTGGTTCTTGCCGCCCAGGAAGGACGGGGCCGCAAACACGGTCTTGCCCTTCTTGCCGTCTTCGCCGGCGGCCGGGTTGCCCGGACGGTTGTCATCCACGTAGATCGGACGGCCGGTGTTCAGGTCGATGCCCTTCGCCCAGGTGATGTCCTTGACGAACGGGAAGGCGTTGATCAGCTTGCCGTTGGTACGGTCGATGACGAAGAAGAAACCGTTACGGTCGGCCTTGCCGCCCGCCTTGATGACCTTGCCGGTCTTCGGATCCTTGTAGTCGAAGGACACGAATTCGTTCACACCGTCGAAGTCCCAGCCGTCATGCGGAGTGGTCTGGTAGTGCCAGACGATCTTGCCGGTATCCGGGTTGATGGCCACGGTGGCGGACGAGAACAGGTTGTCGCCGGGGCGCAGGTGGCTGTTCCACGGGGACGGGTTGCCGGTGCCAACGAAGATCAGGTTGGTGTCGGGGTCGTAAGTGGCACCGTTCCAGGTGGCGGCGCCGCCGGTCTTCCACAGGTCGCCGGTCCAGGTGGCGTTGAGGGTGCCGGAGATGCCGTTCTCGACTTTCTGGCCGTTCTCCCACTTGTAGCCCATGTGACCTTCGACGGTCGGACGGGTCCAGATCAGCTTGCCGGTCTTGGCATCGCGGGCTTCCAGACGGCCTTCGACGCCGAATTCGCCACCGGACACGCCGGTCACGACCATGCCCTTGACGATCAGCGGCGCGGCGGAAGCGGAGTAGCCGGCGGCGTAGTCATCGATCTTCTCCTTCCAGACAACCTTGCCGGTGTCCTTGTTCAGGGCCACGAGCTGGGCGTCGAGGGTCGCGAAGATCACCAGGTTGTCGTACAGGGCTGCGCCGCGGTTGATCACGTCACAGCAGGGCATGATGCCTTCGGGCAGGCGGTGCTCGTACTTCCACAGCTTCTTACCGGTCTTGGCGTCCAGCGCAAAGATACGGCTGTAGGAAGCGGTCACGTACATCTTGCCGTCGAAGACGAGGGGCTGGGATTCCTGGCCGCGCTGCTTCTCACCACCAAAGGAGAAGGACCAAACGGGCACCAGGTTCTTGACGGTCTTGGTGTTGATCTTGTCCAGGGTGCTGTAGCGCTGGCCTTGCTGACCGAGGCCGAAGTGGACGACGTCGCCGGTGGTCTTGGCATCATTGGAGATGTCAGCGTCGGTGACTTCCTTGGCCTGGACGGAACCTGCAACCATCAGTGCTGCCGCGATCAGGGACAGCGCAAACGGTTTTTTCATTGTTTTGCTCCTTTGGATCATTGAGTGTCTCCTTTGAGAAGGTGCTGAAGCACGATCCGGGACGGCCACCTCCCGGCCCAACCGAAACGTGCTGCAGGGCTAAAACCGCAAGAGCTGTGCCATTACGTCCCGCCCGGGCCTCCCTTTTTCCGGGTCGGGAAAAATTCCCGATACAAAACGGGCAGTTGGCGTCCGGGAAAACCCACCGTCAAGACGCGACACCTGTCGCGCCGTCTCATCCTGCCGATACATCTGCTTCATTCCACACCAAGTGCTCCAAGTTGAAACAACCCGAAGCAGGACATGCTGCAGCGCATGAAGAACAGTCCTTCCTTCGGCGCATTCCGCCACCCTGTAGGGGCGAATTCACTCGCCCTTCACCCGTTAATCAGCGTCCGCGGGCGAATGAATTCGCCCCCACTGCACTTTTGCTTCATTCGGGACAGACCCCAGCGCGTGCCCCACAGCATGAAGATAGAAGGCCAGAGGCTGCGGCGAAAGCCCTCATTTGCTTGGCACAGCTCTTGCACCCATGCCTATACATAGAACAGAGCGTGCCGCCACAGGCCAGGCCGCCAGTCAGGAGACAAATTTGACAATGCATCGCGTACGCGGCGTGGCGGCCTTGCTGCTCGCCAGCTGTCTTACACTTGGCGCAGTCCAGGCGGCTCCGGGCGACCGGCAGGCCGACCCCCTCGACTCGCCCCGCTGGGGCGACATGCGCAAGGAATTCTTCCCGGCCAAGGCGCGGGTGCTCTTCGACAGCCGCGTGAAGGTCAGCGCGCCGCTGACCGCCGAGAACGCCCTCAACGTGCCGGTCAGCGTGGACGCGAGCGCGCTGCCCGACGCCACCGAGGTGCTGGTCTTCGCCGACTTCAATCCGATCACCCGTATCGTCCGCTTCCGTCCGGAAGGCGCACACCCGGGCCTCGGCTTCCGCATCAAGCTGCAGCAATCCACGCCGGTCCGCGCCGCGGTCAAGACCCGCGACGGCGTCTGGCACGTGGGTGGCACCTGGGTAAACACCACCGGTGGCGGCTGCACCCTGCCCTCCGCCGGCAGCGCTTCGCCGGAATGGCAGAAGCGCCTCGGCGAGGTCAGCAGCCGGGTGTGGGAACGCAAGGAAGGCGGCGAGCGCATCCGCCTGCGCATCATCCACCCGGAGGACACCGGCCTCGCCGCCGGCGTACCGGCGTTCTACATTCAGGAACTGAAGCTCACCGACGAGCAGGGTGCCCCGCTGATGCACATCGAGGGCTTCGAACCGCTGGCCGAAAACCCCGTGTTCTCGGTAGACATCCCCGCCGCCCGGACGGCCGCCGGCTACCGGGTGAGCGGACGTGACAACAACGGCAACGCCATTTCGGCCGTAATCGAAAAATGAGCATCCTGAGTCGCGCCTCCCGTTCCGCCATCGCCCTGTTCACCCTCGGCTGGGCCCTACTGCTCGCCGCCGCCGACATGGACTACGGCCTGCAACCGGTGGCCATCGCCGACGGCACCTGGGTCCTGGTCGGGCGCAGCGAGGACTTCAGCACCACCAACGGCGGCAACATCGTCAATACCGGCTTCATCGTCACCTCGGCCGGCGTGCTGGTCATTGACAGCGGGCCGTCACGGGCCTACGGCGAACAACTCAAGCGCGCCATCGCCCGCGTTACCGACAAGCCGGTGACGATGGTGGTTAACACCCACCACCACCCGGACCACTTCCTCGGCAACCAGGCCTTCGCCCCCGAGAGCCTGGCCGCGCTGCCTGGCACCATCAGCGGCATACACAGTGAAGGCGGCACCTTCAACGAGAACATGTACCGCCTGGCCGGCGACTGGATGGCCGGCACCGACGTGCAGGCCCCGGCCAAACCGCTCACCGCCGGCCCCCTTGAGCTGGGCGGCCATCACCTTGAACTGATCGCCCTCGACGGCCACACGGGCGCTGACCTGGCGATCCTCGACCGGAGCACCGGCGTGCTGTTTGCCGGCGACCTGGTCTTCAACGACCGTGCGCCCACCACGCCCCACGCCAACCTGGCGGCCTGGCAGAAGGCCCTGAACCGCCTCGAAGGCCTCGGCTTCAAGCAGGTGGTGCCCGGCCACGGCCCGGTAGCCCGGGACACCGCACCGATCCGCCAGACCCGTGCTTGGCTAAGCTGGCTCGACGGCAACCTGCGCCAAGCCGCCGAAGACGGCCTCGACATGACCGAAGTGCTGGCCATCCAGCCGCCCGCCGAATTCCGCCGCCTGGCGGTAGTCGAAGCGGAATACCGCCGCTCCGTAGGCCAGCTCTATCCGGCCTACGAGCAGCAGGCCTTGTCCCGCCCCGGGAGAAACACTAGATGAGCACGCTGCCCCTGTTGCCCGACACCACCTGGCCACGCCCGGCGGCACTGCCCCGCCCGCTGAAGCTGGCGATCGGGCTGTCAGTCGGGCTGCACCTGGCCCTGCTCGCCCAGCAAGGCTGGAAGCCGGAGCAGGCGGCAGAACTGCCACGTCCGCTGCAGGTGGTATTGCGCGTCCCGCAGCCAGCCCCGGAAGCCCCGCCCCCCGCCCGTCCCGCCGTGACCATGCCGGCCGAGGCTCAGCCGGTCCATCGGACACCGCCCCCCGTGGCGACCCAGGCTCCCAGACCGACACCCATCCTGACCCGCCCGGCACGCCCCGAGGCTGCGCCGGCCCCCATCGTCCGGGCGGCGGAGCCTGCGGCCCCGCCCCCCGCCACGCCGGCGCTGGCCGCCGACAACACCCCGCGCCCGCCCGCGCCGGCCGCAAATCCGACGCCTGTTGCCGCGCCTCGCGTGGACGTCACGCCCTTCCTGGCCGCCGACGAGCCGCCCGATCCGGCGCTGCTCGAACGCTACGGACGCAGCCTGTCATCCCTGTTCGCCCGCCACCAGCAGTACCCGCGCCTGGCCGCCATGCGCGGCTGGGAAGGCGAAGTCCAGGTGCGCATCACCATCGCCCGCAAGGGCAACATCGTCGCCACCCAGGTAGTGCGCTCAAGCGGCTTCGAGGTCCTCGACCAGAACGCCGTGCAGCTGGTCACCAACACCGGCACCCTGCCACGCCCGCCGGAGGCGCTGCAGAACAAGGAGATCCAGATCGTCGTGCCGGTCCTGTTCAAGCTGGACAAGCCCGCATGAACGCCTCCGCCTGTTCCCTGGAGTCCGACGCTGCCATGGACATCGCCCCTGCCGGCCTGCCCGCCCCGCAGCGCCTGTCCCTGCGTCTGCGCGTCAGCCTGGTGCTCACCGCGCTGGCCGCAGCCTTCGTGCTGACCGGCGCAGCTCTGTGGATCCGCGATGCCCGCATGGCCATCACCGAGGAGATCACCGCCGCCAACCGGGTCGCCACCCAGTGGCTGACCGTTTCCGCCCAAGGCACCGCCGCCGGCGACCCGGCGTGGACCGAAGCCCGCCTGCTCGCCCACCTCAATGCGGTCGGCCGCATCCGCGCCCACCAGTTGGAGGCCCGCGGCGCCGACGGCAAGCTGCTGTACCGGTCGCCTCCCTCGGCCTACAAGGCCGGCCGCAATGCGCCGGAGTGGTTCTTCGACTGGCTGAAGCCCGAACTGCCGGCCCTCAACCTGCAGGCTGGCACGCTGAGCCTGAGCCTGCTGCCGGACGCATCCCGCTCGGTGCTCGACCTGTGGGACGACCTCACCGCCGCCGCAACCCGCGCGCTGCTGGCACTGGCCGGCCTGTTTGTCGGCTGCTGGTTCGCCATCGACCGCGCCCTCAAACCCCTCGGCACCGTGATGGCGGCCCTCGACAGGGCCGGCGAAGGCAACTTCGACACCCGACTGCCGGTGAATGGCCCCAGGGAGCTGGCGCACCTGGCCGAAGCCTTCAACTCCATGGCCCTGCGCCTCGAGCGGGCGGTAGCCGAGAACGTCCGCCTGAGCCAGGAGCAGGCCCTCGCACGCACCGTCACCGACAGGCTCGAAGCCGACCGCAAGGCCATCGCCCGGGAACTCCACGACGAACTCGGCCAAAGCATCACCGCAGTGGCCGCACTGGCCGGTGCCATCGTCCAGCGCAGCGCCGACGCCCCGGCCATCCGCCAGAGCGCCGAGGTGATCCGCGACGTCACCTCGCGCATGCAGGGCGATGTGCGAGCGCTGCTGACCCGCCTGCGCCCGCCACGCAGTGGTCCCCAGGAAACCCTCGACGACGCAGTACGCAGCTACCTCGCGGCCTGGAGCCAGCGCCATAGCGACATCGAACTCACCACCGAGCTGTTCGCCGGCCCCAGCCCGCTACCCGACGAAGTGACGCTCACCGCCCTGCGGATCGTCCAGGAGTCGTGCACCAACATCGTCCGCCATGCCCTCGCCAGCAAGACCCGCATCCGCCTGCTGCGGGAGGGGCAAGCCCTGACCGTCGAAGTCAGCGACAACGGGCGCGGCATCATGCCGGCCCCAGGCCAGGCTGGCTTCGGCCTCGCCGGCATGCGCGAACGGGTCGCCGAACTCGGTGGCAGCCTCGAAATCTCCAGCCCATCCACCGGTGGGACGCGCATCCGCGCCCGCCTGCCGATCACGCAGTCCGCCGGCCCTGCCGACGACGCATCCGCCCCCAGCACGGAGCCCGCCGCACCATGAGCCCGAACCTCAGCAAGCTGCGCATCATCCTCGCCGACGACCACGCCATCGTACGCATGGGCTTCCGTCTGCTCCTCGAGGGGGTCGGCGCCCAGGTCATCGACGAGGCCGACAGCGGCGAAGCCGCCCAGCAACTGATGGCCACCCAGGATCCGGACGTGCTGGTGATGGACTTGTCGATGCCAGGCTGCGGCGGCCTCGCCGCGCTGGAGCGGATCATGGCCAGAAAGCCGCAGACCCGCGTGCTGATCGCCTCCGCCCATGCCGACGCAATCACCGCCGAGCGGGCCCTCAAACTCGGCGCCGCCGGCTACCTGTGCAAGCGCAGCCCTCCCGAGGAGCTGCTGCAGGCAGTCAGCCAGATCGCCGCCGGCCAACGCTACATCGACCCCGAGATCGCCAGCGCGCTGCGCCGCGCCGACCGCCCGGAACATCCGGCCGAGGCGCTCACCGACAAGGAGTTCAACGTGTTCCTGCAGCTTGCCCAGGGCCGCTCGGTGGCCGAAGTGGCCAGCGACTTCCACCTCAGCCCCAACACTGTCGGCACCCACCTGTACCACATCAAGCAAAAGCTCGGCGTTCAGAACATGGCCGAACTGGCCATGGCCGCCGTGCGCTCCGGATTAATCCAGGTGTAGGGGCGAATTCATTCGCCCGCAGGTGCCTGCATTCGCTCCGAGGGCGAATGCAGGCACCTGCGGATCAACTGCCCAGCAGACTCAGCCCACAAACCGGCACCTCTTTTCCCTCAACCAGCGAGAAACCCATGAGCTACCGCAACACGATTGTCGCCGCCGTCCTTGCCGCTGCCGTTGCCACGCCAGCGCTTGCCGCCCGCCCCGAACTGAAGGTGAAGGAACAGATCGACATCGCCGCGCCGCCCGCCAAAGTGTGGGAAGTCGTCAGCAGCTTCGACAACCTCGGCTGGCACCCGGCCGTCGGCGGTACCACCCTCGACAAGGGGAAGAACAACACCAAGGGCGCGGTACGCACCGTCACCACCAAGGACGGCGCGAAGCTGGTCGAGGAACTGGTCGCCTACAAGGCCGCCGCCCACAGCTACACCTACCGCATCATCGATTCCCCGCTGCCGGTCAGCGGCTACGTGTCCACCCTCACCGTCAAGCCGGCCAAGGGTGGCAGCCACGTGGAGTGGTCGTCCACCTTCCGCCGCAAGGACGAGAAGCCGGCAGAAGGTGCCGATGACGCCGGCGCCCGCAAGGCCGTGAGCGGCATCTACACCAGCGGCCTCGACGCCCTCAAGAAGCAGCTCGAAGCCCACTGAGCGCCGCCATGCCCACGGGGATCGCGCGCCACCTGTTCCGCCGCATCCTCGCGGGCCTGCTCATCCTTCTGCTCGCCGGGCTGGCCTTCCAGGCCAAGGCCGGCGAGTTGAACCACGCCGACATCGCCCGCCGCTTTCCGCCCCCGCTGCACGTGGGCGAGAAGCTGCGCGACATCCCGGCCTGGCCGATCACCTCGGAGCTGGAACCCGAGGCCGGCCCGGTCGCCTACGCCTTCGAATCCATCGACCTGGCGCCGATTCCCGGCTTCGAGGGCACCCCGCTCAACCTGCTGGTCAGCCTCGACCGCAAGGGCGGCTTCATGGACGTGGAGCTGATCCGCCAGCACGAACCGGTCTTCCTGTCCGGCCTCGGCGAAGGCCCGCTGCGCGACTTCCTGCTCCAGTACCGCAACAAGAGCCTCAAGCAGGAGATCACCGTCTCCAGCCTGTACGGCAACACCCGCAGCGGCGCCGGCAGCAAGCGTGTGGTGCTGGACGGCGTCAGCAAGGCCACCGCCTCGGTGCGCATCGTCAACCAGACCGTACTGACCTCGGCCCTCGCCGTGGCCCGTGCCCGCCTCGGCTTCGCCGCGCCGGCCGCTGACAAGGGGCCCGTCGCCGAAGTACGCACCGACGTCTATGAACACCGCAGCTTTGCCGAACTGGTGAAGTCCGGCGCCATCGGCCGCCTGCACCTCAGCAACGCCGACGTGGAAAAGCAGTTCGCCGGCACGGACGGCGCCGGCGTGGATGCCGACGCGCTGGCTCGGCCGGACGACACCTTCACCGACCTCTACGTTGCCTACCTCAACGCGCCGACCATCGGCCGGGCGATCCTCGGCGACGCCGGCCACGCCGACCTGATGCGCCGCCTGGAACCCGGCCAGCAGGCCTACTGGGTGGCCAGCGCGGGGCGCGACGCCTTCATCGACGACGACTTCACCCGCGGCACCGTGCCGGCCCGGCTGGCCTTCAGCCAAGGGGGCGGCCCGGTGGAGCTGCGCGACTTGGACCTGTCGCCACGCCCGCCGGCCGGCGCGCCGCCCCTCAACGCCGCGCTGGTGCTGCGCGTACCGCCGATGTCCGGCGTCGATCCGGCCGCGCCGGTGCGCTTCGAGCTGACCATCACCCGCGCCAAGGGCTCGATGCTGCCGATCCTCACCCAGCGCAGCGTGAGCCTCGACTACCAGGCCCCGGAAGAACTGTTCTCTCGCCCGCCGGCGCCGCTTTCCGACTGGCTGATCGCCTGGAAGGACCGGGCCGCGGAGCTGGCCATCATCGCCGCCGCGCTGATCCTGCTGTCCGCGGTGCTCGCCCGCCCGCGCTGGATCTCCGTGTCGGCGCGCCGGCTGAAGATCTTCCGGCTGGCCTTCCTGGCCTTCACCCTCGGCTACATCGGCTGGTACGCGCAAGGCCAGCTGTCCATCGTGCAGATCACCGGCGCGATCAAATCGGTAGCGGCCGGCGCCGGCCTCAAGAGCTTCCTGTACGACCCGGTGAGCCTGCTGCTGATCGCCTTCACCGCGATCAGCTTCGTGGTGTGGGGCCGCGGCACCTTCTGCGGCTGGCTATGCCCCTTCGGCGCGCTGCAGGAATTTGCCGCGCTGCTGGCCCGCGCGCTGCGCCTGCCGCGGCTGCGTCTGCCGGCCACCGTCGCCCGCACCCTAGACCGCGGGCGCTACGCGATCCTCGCCGCGCTGGTGGCTGCCGCCGCCTTCGCCCCACGGCTGGCCGAGACCGGCGTCGAAGTGGAACCCTTCAAGACCGCCATCACCGTCGGCTTCGACCGCAGCTGGCCCTTCGTCGCCTACGCGGTGCTGCTGCTCGTCCTCGGCGGGCTGTACTACAAGTTCTTCTGCCGCTATCTGTGCCCGCTCGGCGCGGCGATGACCCTCGGCGGCAAGCTGCGCTTCCTTGACTGGCTGCCGCGCCGTCAGGAATGCGGCCAGCCCTGCCAGACCTGCCGCCACCGCTGCGCCTACGACGCCATCGAGAAGTCTGGCGCGATCCGCTACGACGACTGCTTCCAGTGCCTCGACTGCGTCGGCATCTACCACGACGACAACCGTTGCGCACCGATCATGCTGTACCGGAAAAAAGGCCGCCATCCTCAATCGGCTTGATTTCACCCCGGTGCTGCGTACAGTCAATGCATCGGCATACAAGGGCTCTCACCATGCGGCAACTTCTCGGTGGACTGGCGGTTTGCCTCGGTGCGGTCGCCTACGCCCAGGCAGATACGAGCGAGCGGCAACAGGTGGACCAACTGGCCGACGCGCTGGAGCCCCGGCTCATCGCCTGGCGGCGTGACATCCACCAGCACCCCGAGCTGGGCAACCGGGAGTTCCGCACCGCGGCGCTGGTCGCTGAGCACCTCAAACGCCTCGGCCTCGATGTGCAGACCGGCATTGGCCGCACGGGCGTCGTCGCCCTCCTGCGCGGCGGTCTGCCTGGCCCCGTCGTGGCCCTGCGGGCCGACATGGACGCCCTGCCCGTCACAGAACAGAGCAATCAGCCCTTCGCGTCGAAGGCTCGCGCCAACTGGATGGGTGAGGACGTCGGTGTCGCCCATGTGTGCGGCCACGACGGCCATACCGCGATCCTGATGGGCGTCGCTGAAGTGCTGGCCACGATGCGGGCACAGCTGCCCGGCACAGTTAAGTTCATCTTCCAGCCCGCCGAGGAAGGCCCGCCCCCCGGCGAGGATGGCGGCGCGGCACTGATGATCCGCGAAGGCGCGCTGCGCAACCCGGTGCCGGCGGCGATCTTCGGGCTGCACCTCAACAGCCGTACGCCCCTCGGCAAGGCCGGCGTACGGGCCGGCACGCTGATGGCCAGCGGCGACACCTTCCGCATCGTCGTCAAGGG
Source organism: Zoogloea sp. (assembly GCF_041914405.1). NCBI lineage: Bacteria > Pseudomonadati > Pseudomonadota > Betaproteobacteria > Rhodocyclales > Zoogloeaceae > Zoogloea > Zoogloea sp. Next base: position 133,255 of record NZ_JAYSDK010000005.1, on the reverse strand, counting down.
CAGCCAGACCCACTCCGCGCTACCCTGGCTGGGCGTCGATCCGGTTGTGCTGGCCTCGCAGGTGGTGCTCGGCATCCAGACCATCCAGAGCCGCCAGGTAAATGTGCTGCAGGAACCGTCGGTGGTCACCATCGCCACCGTCCACGGCGGCAACCGGCCCAACATCATTCCCGAAACCGTGGAGATGAGCGGCATGATCCGCGCGCTGGACGAAGGCATGCGCCGCGACATCCAGCGCCGCGTGGCGACGACCGCGGATGCCATCGCCAGGAGCGCCGGCGGCAGCGCTGAGGTGTCCGTCGCCCCCAACTACGATGTGTTGATCAACGATGCCAGGCTGGCCGAGCTGGGCACCCGCTCCCTGCGCACGACGCTGGGCAGCGGGCAGGTCTTCGAGAACCCCAAGGTGACCGTCTCGGAGGACTTCTCGGCCTACCAGAAGATCATCCCTGGCTTCTTCTACTTCCTCGGCGTCGTCCCCGACGGTACGCCGGCGGAAAAGGTCTTCCCGAACCACTCACCGCGCTTCTGGATCGACGAGCAGGTGCTGAAAATCGGCGTCAGATCCCTCACCAACATCACCCTCGATTACCTCCACGAGGCAGACGACAAGCTGTCAGCGGGCTTGCAGCCTGCTTCAGCGCGTTGACGGGGCATGCTCCCCTTCGGAATACTGCGGGGCGCGACTCCAAACACGTATTCAGCGCGCGTCCGGCCGCCTGTGCAGCCGACTTCGCCACATCAGACAGCACAACCCAAGGAATCCTCATGAAGTTTCTCCGGCCCCTTCTCCCCCTCACCCTGATCGCCGGCCTGCTGGCCCAGGCCCCCGCCTTCGCCGCCGAGCCGGCCAAGGGCGCCGCCGGCAAAAACGTGGTGGCCACGGTCAATGGCGTGGGCATTCCCCAGGGCGCCTACGACCTGCTGGCGGATCGTGCCAAGGCCCAGGGCGCCACCGACGGCCCGCAACTCACCAACGAGATCCGCGGCCGCCTGATCCAGACCGAGCTGCTCAACCAGGCCGCCAAGAAGAAGGGTCTCGACCGCAAGCCCGAAATCGCCCTGCAGGCCGACCTGGCCCGCCACCAGATCATCGCCAACGCCTACGTGGCCGACTACATCCAGAGCCATCCGGTCACCGACGCCGCCGCCAAGGCCGAGTACGACCGCCTCGTCGCCCAGACCGGCAACAAGGAATTCAAGTCCCGCCACATCCTCGTGAAGGAAGAGAAGGAAGCCAAGGACATCATCGAACGCCTCAAGATGGGCGAGAAGTTCGACAAGCTGGCCAGCCTGTCCACCGACCCCGGCACCAAGGACAAGGGCGGTGACCTCGGCTGGACCGTGCCGAGCAGCTTCGTCGAGCCGTTTGCCAAGGCCCTCGCCGGCCTGACCCCGGGCACTTACACCCAAGCCCCGGTGCAGACCCCCTTCGGCTACCACGTGATCCAGCTCGACGAAGTGCGCGACCTCAAGCTGCCCAGCTTCGAGGAAGCCAAGCCGCAGATCACCCAGCGCCTGCAGGCGCAGACGGTGGAACAGCACCTCCAGGAACTGGCCAAGGCTGCCAAGATCAACTAAGCACCGCCAGCAGCCAGTACGACAACGGGCGCCCTCGGGCGCCCGTTTTGCTTTTGGCGCCCGCCTTCCCTCTTGGAGCTCCATTCGCCCCCACAGGAAGGCCCCCTGCAAGAAGCCTCCACAGGACTCCCACAAGAGCCCCATCCTGTAACGAACCCGACAATCCCCTTGTCGCGTCGCCTATCCCACACCGCGACGTACGCCACAAAAAACAAAACAATCCTTATATTTCAAAGCATTGCGCAGTTTCTCCAGGCTGGCACACGGGTTGCAACACTGAGTTGCGCTCACAACCCAATCACCCCCAGGAGAAAACCATGATCACCCTCACCCCTAATGCGTGTAAGGCTGTTTCCCGCTTCATTTCGACGGCTGCCGATCCGGTGGCGGGACTGCGCATCGTGGTGTCGGGCGGCGGTTGCGCCGGCCTGCAATACAACATGAAGCTCGAAGCCGAAAAGCAGGACGACGACAACGTGCTCGTCATCGATGGCCTCACCGTGCTGATCGACCCGTACTCCGCACCGCTGATCGAAGGCACCACCATCGACTTCGTCGATTCCCTGTCCGGCAGCGGCTTCAAGTTCGAGAACCCCAAGGCGGCCAAGTCCTGCGAATGCGGCCAGTCCTTCGCAGCCTGATCGAAGGAGACAGCCATGTGGGACTACACCGAAAAAGTCAAAGAGCACTTCTACAACCCGCGTAACACGGGTCCGCTGGAAGGTGCCAACGCCACCGGCGACGTCGGCTCCATCTCCTGCGGCGACGCGCTGCGCCTGATGCTGAAGGTCGACCCGGTCACCGAGATCATCCAGGACGCGCACTTCCAGACCTTCGGCTGCGGCTCGGCGATCGCCTCCTCCTCGGCGCTGACCGAGATGGTCAAGGGCATGACCCTCGACGAAGCCAAGCAGATCAGCAACCAGGACATCGCCGACTTCCTCGACGGCCTGCCGCCGGAAAAGATGCACTGCTCCGTGATGGGCCGCGAAGCCCTCCACGCCGCCATTGCCAACTACCGCGGCGAAGAATGGAGCGACGACCACGAGGAAGGCGCGCTGGTCTGCAAGTGCTTCGCCGTCGATAGCCAGATGATCGAGGACACCATCCGCGCCAACAAGCTCTCCACGGTCGAAGAGGTCACCAACTACACCAAGGCCGGCGGCGGCTGCTCCACCTGCCACGAGCCGATCGAGGAAATCCTCACCAAGGTGATGGCCGAACGCGGCGAGACCTTCGTGCCCGCCGGCGCCAAGAAAGCCAAGCCGGCCGTCGCCGAAGCGGCACCCGCCAAGCTCGGCACCCTGGCCCGCATCCGCAAGATCGAGGAAGTCATCGCCGCGGTGCGCCCGACCCTGCTGGCCGACCGGGGCGACATCGAGCTGGTGGACATCGAAGGCAAGAACATCCTGGTGAACCTCAGCGGCGCCTGCTCCGGCTGCCAGATGGAAGCCGCCACGCTGGCCGGCATCCAGACCAAGATGATCGAAGCCCTCGGCGAGTTCGTCCGCGTCGTGCCCGCCGCCAAGGCCCAGGCCCACGCCTGCGCGTCCCACGCTCACGGAGGCTAAGAAAAATGAGCACCCCCACCCCGATCTATCTCGACAACAACGCCACGACAGCCTGCGACCCGAAGGTCGTGGAAGCAATGCTGCCCTATTTCACGGAGCAGTTCGGCAATGCCTCCAGCATGCACAGTTTCGGTAACAAGGTCGGCGTGGCGCTCAAGGCTGCCCGTGCCAAGGTTCAGAAACTGCTGGGCGCCGAATTCGACTCCGAGATCGTGTTCACGTCCTGCGGCACCGAATCCGACAGCACGGCCATCCTGTCCGCCCTCAAGGCCCAGCCGGAGCGCAAGGAAATCATCACCACCGTGGTGGAACACCCGGCCGTCCTCAGCCTGTGCGAGCAGCTGGAGAAAGAGGGCTACACCATCCACCGCCTCAAGGTGGACAACAAGGGTGGCCTGAACCTCGACGACTACGCCAAGGTGCTCAGCGACAAGGTCGCCGTGGTGTCGGTGATGTGGGCCAACAACGAGACCGGCACCTACTTCCCGGTGGTCGAGATGGCCGAGATGGCCAACGCGGCCGGCGTGCTGTTCCATACCGATGCCGTGCAGGCGGTCGGCAAGATCGACATCAACCTGGCCGCCACCAAGATCGACATGCTGTCGGTGTCTGGCCACAAGCTGCACGCCCCCAAGGGCATCGGCGTGCTCTACGTGCGCCGTGGCGTGCGCTTCCGCCCGCTGCTGCGCGGTGGCCACCAGGAACGCGGCCGCCGGGCTGGCACCGAGAACGCGCCGAGCATCATCGGCCTCGGCGTCGCTGCCGAGCTGGCGATGGAAGCCATGGAGCACGAGCGCACCTATGTGAAGGCCCTGCGCGACAAGCTCGAGGCCGGCATCCTGGCCGTGGTGCCCCACGCCTTCGTCACCGGCAACCCGGACAACCGTCTGCCTAACACCGCCAACATCGCCTTCGAATACATCGAGGGCGAGGCGATCCTGATGCTGCTCAACAAGCAGGGCATTGCCGCCTCCAGCGGCTCGGCCTGCACCTCCGGCAGCCTGGAGCCGTCCCACGTGATGCGGGCGATGGGGATTCCCTACACCGCCGCCCACGGCACGGTGCGTTTCTCCCTCAGCCGCTACACGACCGAGGAAGAGATCGAGCGGGTCATCGCCGCGGTGCCGCCGATCGTCGCCCAGTTGCGCAAGCTGTCGCCCTACTGGGGCGAGAACGGCCCGGTCGCCGATCCGGAAAAAGCCTTCGCCCCCGCATATGCTTGATTTCATCCAGCCCTCCGCCCCCGCCAGCGCGCCGCGTGTCGTCATCAACGACACCACGCTGCGCGACGGCGAGCAATCCGCCGGGGTGGCCTTCACCCTCTCAGAGAAGCTCGCCATTGCCCGCGGCCTGAGCGACATCGGTGTGCCCGAACTCGAAATCGGCATCCCGGCGATGGGCGCCGTCGAGCGGGAGAGCATCCAGGCCTGCGCCCACGCCGGTCTCGCCTCCCGCCTGGTGGTGTGGTGCCGGATGCGGCTGGATGATCTGGCAGCCTGCAGCGGCCTCGACGCCTGGATGGTGGACCTGTCCATCTCCGCTTCCGACCAGCAGATCCGCCACAAGCTGCGGCGCGACCGGGAGTGGGTGCTGGAGCAGATCGCCAGCCTGGTGCCGCGGGCCCGCGACATGGGATTCGAAGTGCTGGTCGGCTGCGAGGATGCGTCCCGCGCCGACCCCGCCTTCCTGCTGCAGATCGCCGAGGCCGCCCAGCAAGCCGGCGCCCGGCGCCTGCGCTTTGCCGACACCCTCGGCGTAATGGAGCCTTTCGGCACCTTCGAGCGCTTTGCCGACCTGCGCGCCCACTGCGATCTGGAACTGGAGATGCACGCCCACGACGACCTGGGCCTGGCCACCGCCAACACCCTGGCGGCCGTGCGCGCCGGCGCCACGCATGTGAATACCACCGTCAATGGCCTTGGCGAGCGGGCCGGCAACGCCGCGCTGGAAGAGGTCGCCCTTGGCCTGGTCAAGCTCCATGGATTTGCCACCGGGCTCGACCTGGCCGGCATCCAGGCCCTGTCGCACCAGGTGGCCCGCGCCGCTGGCCGGCCGGTGGGCTGGCAAAAGAGCGTAGTCGGCGAAGGCGTGTTCACCCATGAAGCCGGTATCCACGTGGATGGCCTGCTGAAGGATCCGGCCAACTACCAGGCCATCGACCCGGCCGAGGTCGGCCGTGAGCACCGCATGGTGCTCGGCAAGCACTCCGGCAGCGCCGGCGTGATCGCCGCCTACGCCCGCATGGGTGTGCCGATCCACGACGACGAGGCCGGTGCGCTGCTGCCACGCATCCGCGGCTTCGTCGAACGCACCAAGCGCACGCCCGGCCCGGCCGACCTGCGCCGCTTCATCGCCGAACTGCACTCCCTGTCGTCCGACCGCCCGCACCATGTCCGCACCCCTTCGTAAGGATCCGAACATGCCCCCCGCCGCCAACGTCTCCCTGCCCGCCGCACCGGTCGCCGGCGAAGCGCCCCAGGGCCTCTTCGCGCTGCTGAAGGAAGACATCGACTCGGTGATGAGCCGCGACCCGGCCGCCCGCAGTCGCTGGGAAGTGCTGACCACCTACCCCGGCGTGCACGCCATCATGGCCTACCGCGTCGGCCATGCCCTGTGGAGCCGCGGCCTGCGTTATCCGGCCCGGGTCCTCCAGTTCTTTTCCCGGATGCTGACCAATGTGGATATCCACCCGGCCGCTGCAATCGGCCGCCGCCTCTTCATCGACCACGGCGCCGGGGTCGTCATCGGCGAAACCGCCGAAATCGGCCACGACGTCACGCTTTATCACGGGGTCACCCTCGGCGGCACCTCCTGGCGCAAAGGCAAACGTCACCCCACCCTCTCGAGCGGTGTCGTGGTTGGAGCCGGCGCCAAGATCCTCGGCCCGATCACCATCGGCGAACGGGTCCGCGTCGGCGCCAATTCAGTGGTTGTGAAGGATGTACCGGCCGACCGCACGGTGGTCGGCATCCCCGGCCGCATCGTGCGCAGCGAAGGCCGCCGCGGCCCCGACGGGCTGGACCTGGACCATCACCTGGTGCCCGACCCCGTCGGCAAGGCGCTGGCCTGTCTGCTTGACCGGGTCAAGGTGCTCGAATCGCGCATGGCCGCCGCCGGGCTCGACCCGGAAGAGTGTGGCGAATGCACCGACAACTGCGACTGCAGCTCGATGATCCAGTCTGCCCGGGAAGAACACTGAGGCCACCATGGATCTGCTCGACTTCGACGCCGGCCCGCTGTACTTCGACGACCCGATCGCCCCCGAGGTGACCGCGCTGATCAACGAGGCCTCAAAGCTGTACCCGGAGCCGGAGACCGAGGCGCTGCTGCTGCGCGCAGAAGAACTGGCCCCGCGCCACCTGGAAGTCATCGTCGCGCTGTACCGCTACTACTTCTATCAGAACCGCCTGGACGCCGCCGACCTCATCGCCGACAAGGCGCTGGCGATCTCCGGCGAAGGCATCGGCTACCCCACGGACTGGCGCGAGCTGACCGTCGAGCAGGTCAAGACCGGCCTCGAAAGCGCCGCCACCGCAGCCCGCTTCTGGCTGTTGTCCCTCAAGGCCAAGGCTGTGCTCGCCCTGCGCCAGCAACGCATCGACGACGCCCTGGCGATGCTCGGCACGCTGGCCGACGTGGATGAGCGCGACCGCCTCGGCGTGCGCCCCCTCATCGAGGTCGCCCAGATCCGCGCCAGCGGCAACATCGTGGCCGTCGATTTCACGGCCCATTCAATCTGAACCCCAACCGTAGCCTAGGAGCCCATCATGAGTGACGTTGATCTCACCCTGGAAGAAGCCCTCGAAGACCTTTCGTCGGCCGAGGAGTTTCTCGACTACTTCGGCGTGGAGTACGACGCCAAGACGGTCCATGTGAACCGCCTGCACATCCTCCAGCGCTACCACAACTACATCAAGGCCCAGGGCCCGGCCCCCGCCGACGAAGCGCCGGCACGCGAGTTCTACACCAAGTGGCTGACCCAGGCCTACCTGGACTTCGTGCAGTCCGACGCGCTGACCGAGCGGGTCTTCGTGGTCCTGCAGAAAGCCGCCGGCACCTCCTTCGTACCGCTGGAAAGCCTGACCAGCCCCAAGGTCTGACGCCGCCCGTCCAGGAGAACCATCATGCTTCCCCGCTTCGAGTACGGCCAGACTGTCCGCGTCACACGCAACGTGCGCAACGACGGCACTTTTCCGGGCAAGGACGTCGGCGACTTCCTGATCCGCCGCGGCTCGATGGGCATTGTCCGCGACGTGGGCAGCTATCTGCAGGACCAGCTCATCTACTCGGTGTACTTCCTGCAGGAAGACATGATCGTCGGCTGCCGGGAGGAAGAACTCCTCGGTGAGGACGAGCACTGGGTGGAGAGCAAGTTCGAAGTCCGCGAGAAGGTGCGCTGCGCAGTCACCCTCGCGGTGGGCGGCGAGATCCGCGCCGAACCTGGCACCAAGGGCGAGATCATGCGCGTGCTGCGCGACCTGCCCGGTGGCGTCCAGTACCACCTGCACGTGCCGGGCTGGGTGCTGCAGGTGCCGGAAAGCGCCCTCGAAAGCCTGCCGCTGGAAGAACAGGCCGGCGAGATCGATACCGAAGAGGATGAGGAGGACGTGTCATGAGCACGCTCGCCGTCGTCCCCGACACCACCCTGCCCTACCTGGTCTTCAAGACCGCCCACGGCATCTACGAAAAGATGCCGGGCGAGCTGTCCGAGCGGGAACTGCGCCATGTGCGCCAGGTGGCCAGGAAGCAACTCGACATCGAGACCCTGGTGCTCACCGCGCCAGAGGCCCAGGGCGTCGTGGTGCCCCAACGCACGCTGGACGACGCCTTTCAGGAGATCCGCGGGCGCTACGAATCCGAGCAGGACTTCACCAATGCACTGGCGGCGCAGAACCTCGACGAGGCGCTGCTGACCTCGGCGCTGCAACGGGAATTGAAGGTGGAAGCGGTCCTCGACCGGGTGTCGGCCAAGTCCGCCAAGGTGGCCGAACTGGACGTGCAGATCTTCTACCACATGCACCGCGAGCAGTTCATGCGCACCGAGAGGCGCGGCGCCTCACACATCCTCGTCACGATCAACCCGGACCTGCCGGAAAACGCCCCGGCGCTGGCCCTGAAGAAGATCAGCGAGATCCGCAAGCGCCTGCTGAAAGACCCGAAGCGCTTCGCCGAACAGGCCCTGAAGCACTCGGAATGCCCGACCGCGATGAACGGCGGCACGATCGGCGACGTGGAGCGCGGCAAGCTCTACCCGGCGCTGGACGCCGCCCTGTTCGCCGCCAAGGCGCCGGGGGAACTGTCGGAGGTCGTGGAGTCCGAGCTGGGCTACCACATCGTCCGCTGCGACAGCATCCGCGCCGAAGGCGTGGCGCCCTACGCCGAAGTGGCGCCGCGCATCCGTCTGGTCATGGAACAGAACCGCCGCAAGCTGTGCCAGCACGGTTGGTTGAAGGAATTGCAGGAAGCGGCTGCAGCGAAAGCCAGGGAGGCCGAAGCCCTGCAGGAGCACTGAAACGATTGTAGGAATCGGAGGGGATGAGTGGCGGCATTCATCTTCTCCAGGCTTGGAGCGCACTTTTGGGGACCCTCGGGTCCCCACTTTTTTTGTGGCGTTCCGCTCAAGCGGCCGGCAGCACGCGCCCCACCCAGCCGACGAAGTCCCGCGCCATCTGCGGCGTGATCTCATGGCCCGCCGGGTAGCGGTGGGACTCGAGTTTCACCCCAAGTTCGCCGAGCCACTGATCGCTGCGCTCGGCCCAGGCTACCGGCAATGTGTTGTCGAAGCTGCCGTGGGTCACCAGCGCCTGAACGCGGGCCAGTTCGGCGGCCGGCGCCAGCAGTGGGGCAATCTCCGGCAGGATGCGCCCGGACAGGATGGCGAAGCCGGCGACGCTGTCCGGATGGGTCAGCGCCAGGCTCGCCGACATGATGCCGCCCTGGCTGAAGCCGGCCACCACCGTGCGCTCGGCGGGGATGCGAAGGCGTGCCTGCAGGTCGGCCACAAAAACCGCCAGCTTGCCGCGAGTCACTTCCGCCGCCTCCGCGTCGATCACCGGGCCGTTGGCGGTGAAACTGACCTGGAAGGCGCAGAACGCCGACGGGCCGAGGGGCATCGGCGAGCGGACCAGGGCCACCGCCAGCGATGGCGGCAGCACTGCCGCCAGGCCGGCCATGGAGGCCTCGTTGCTGCCGACGCCGTGCAGCAGGACCACCAGGCCCTGCGCCGTGCCTTCGGCCGGGCGCAGGCGGTAGGACAGGCTGAGGTCGTCGATCAGGGGCGGAAGCGTGAAGGCTGCGTTCATGGATGTCGTTCCTGTCTGGTTTTGTTGTTCAGGGCTACCAATCAAGGCGTTACCGAGGGCATCACGGTGCCAGGTCGAAGACCAGCACTTCGGCATCGCTGCCGGCGGTCAGCGCTACTTCAGCTTCGTTGGCGAGCAATGCCGCATCGCCGGCCTCCAGACGCTGACCATTGACGCTCAGCGCACCGCGGATGAGGAACACGTAGGCCTTGCGGGCCGGGTCCAGGGTCAGCGTGGCCGCTTCGGTGCCATCCAGCAGGCCTGCGTAGAGCCGCGCATCGGCGTGGATCAGCACCGAACCTTCAGCACCATCCGGCGAGGCCACCAGGCGCAGGCGGCCGCGCTTCTCGGCGTCGGGAAAGGTCTTCTGCTCGTAGCCCGGCGCGATGCCCAGCTGGTTCGGCTCGATCCAGATCTGCAGGAAATGGGTCACCGAATCCGTCGCGTGGTTGAACTCGCTATGGCGCACACCGCTGCCGGCGCTCATGCGCTGCACGTCGCCCGGCGGAATCGCCGTGCCATTGCCCATGCTGTCCTTGTGGGCCAGCGAGCCGGACATCACATAGCTGACGATCTCCATGTCCCGATGGCCGTGGGTGCCGAAGCCGGTGCCCGGCGCGATGCGGTCCTCGTTGATGACCAGCAGGTTGCCCCAGCCCACGTGGGCCGGGTCGTAGTAGCCGGCGAAGGAGAAGGAATGCTGGCTCTTCAGCCAGCCATGGTCGGCGTGGCCGCGGTCCTGGGATTTGCGCAGGGTAAGCATGGAATACCTCCTTGGTTGATGGCTCCACTGTAGCCCCCGAGCGGCCCTGAACGGCTCACGCGGTTTGATGTCATCATTCAAAGCGTTTGAACGATGAGCCGAGCCATGCCCCAAAACCGCCCGACCCCGCGGGACCTTCTGACCCCCGACGCGCTGGCCATGTTGCAGGCCATCGCCGACGCCGGCAGCTTCGCCGCGGCGGCCCGCGCCTGCGGCCTGGTACCCAGCGCTCTCACCTACCGGGTGCGGCGCATCGAGGATGCACTCGACGTGCTGCTGTTCGACCGCAGCTCGCGCCAGGCCAGGCTCACCGAGGCCGGCGCCGAACTGCTGCGCGAAGGCGGCCGGCTGCTGGCCGAAATCGACGCCATCGCCAACCGGGTGCGCCGCGTCGCCACCGGCTGGGAGGCCAGCTTCACCATTGCCGTGGACAGCATCATCAACCGCACCACGCTGTTCGAGCTGTGCCAGGATTTCCTCGCGCTCAACCCACCGACCCGCCTGCGCCTGCGCGACGAGACCCTGTCGGGCACGCTGGAAGCCCTCAGCTCCGGCCAGGCCGACCTGGCCCTCGGCGTGGTCACCGAGTCGCCGGTCGGGCCGGGCTTCCAGAGCCAGCCGCTGGGTAGCCAGCGCTTCATCTTCACGGTGGCGCCCCACCATCCGCTGGCGCGGGAATCCGCACCACTCAGCGATGCGCAGATCCGCGCCCATCGGGCGGTAGCCGTCGCGGACTCCGCCCGCCACGGCGAGGGGCTCACCGTCGGTCTGCTCGGCGGCCAGGACGTCTTCACCGTGGCCAGCATGCCAGCCAAGCTGGAGGCCCAGCTGCGCGGCCTCGGCGTCGGCTTCCTGCCCGAGTGCCTGGCCCGCCCCTACGTGGAAACCGGCCGCCTGGTGGCTCTGCGGGTGGAGCGTGACGAGCGCCGCATCCACGTGAACTACGCCTGGCGCAAGACGCCTGCCAACCGCATGGGCAAGGCCCTTGCATGGTGGCTGGAACGCCTCGGCCAGCCGCTGACCCGCCAGGCCCTGCTCGACGGACCGTCTGCCTCCCGCAACTGAATCGCCACCGGCCGCCCGACAAGTCAGGCGCCCAAAACGAAACGGGCCGGCCCAAGGCCAGCCCGCTTGCTCAAGTCAGCTCAGCTTCCGCTCAGCGGGCCGGCACCATGATGTCCGCCTCGCCTTCCAGCACGACCTTGCCCTTCACCGTGGCGACGGTGTCGAACTTGGCCTTGCGCTTCTCGGGGGTGAGTTCCTTGATCGTGCAGCGCACCGTGACGGTGTCGCCGATCTTCACCGGCGCCTTGAACTTCAGGCTCTGGGACAGGTAGATGCAGCCCGGCCCCGGCAGCTTCATGCCGAACACCGTGGAGATGAAGCCGGCCGACAGCATGCCGTGGGCGATACGCCCGCCGAACATGGTGGACGCTGCCAGTTCCTCGTTGACGTGCACGGGGTTGAAGTCGCCGGTCACGCCCGCGAAAGCCAGGATGTCGGCCTCGGTGACGGTGCGTGCATACACGGCGCTCTGCCCGACGGACAGCTCCTCGAATTTATAACCGTAGTATTCCTCGAAGTTCTGCTTTTCTTCGCTCATCGACTGTTCCCTTCTGTGTGTTTTGATCTTGATTGTGGGTATGCGAACCGTTGGAAAATCGCCGGCGGCCTGACTCCTCCCCAGACCGCCCACGTGTCTCCAGCATACTCCAATCGTGTTACGGAATCCGCACGCAATAAGGGTTTCAGCCGCTTTCAGGCGTCTTTCAACAATCCTTGACGTTCGATGAAGGCGATGATGTCGGCGAGCCCCTGACCGGTCTTCAGGTTGCTGAAGATAAAGGGACGCTCGCCGCGCATTTTCTTCGCGTCCCGGTCCATCACTTCCAGCGATGCACCGACCAGCGGCGCCAGGTCGATCTTGTTGATGACCAGCAGGTCGCTCTTGGTAATGCCCGGCCCGCCCTTGCGCGGGATCTTGTCACCGGCGGACACGTCGATCACGTAGATCGTCAGGTCGGACAGCTCCGGCGAGAAGGTCGCCGCCAGGTTGTCGCCACCGGACTCGACGAAGATCAGCTCCACATCGGGGAACAGGCGGATCAGGCGGTCCACCGCCTCCAAGTTGATCGATGCGTCTTCACGGATCGCCGTGTGCGGGCAACCGCCGGTTTCCACGCCGATGATGCGCTCGGGCGTGAGGGCCTCGTTGCGCACCAGGAACTGGGCGTCCTCGGCGGTGTAGATGTCGTTGGTGACCACGCACAGGTCGTACTTGTCGCGCAGGGCCTGGCACAGGGCCAGGGTCAGGGCAGTCTTGCCGGAGCCGACGGGGCCGCCGATGCCGACACGGAGGGGTTGGCCTTTCATGGAGCGTTTCCTTTTTTTGAGTTCTGGAGATGGGTTCGGGGCCCGGCCGGGCTCAGCCCGCCGCGGTCAGCGCCGCCCATTGACGGGCCAGCGCCGGATCGTCGGCCAGGAAGGCCGCCAGGTCGCGGGGATCGGGCCAGTCCGGGTTGGAGAAATCGCAGCGGCAGTGCTGCCGGCTCATGCTCGGGTGGGGCTGCAGCAGCTGTCCGCCGCAGGCCGCCTCGGCCGCCGCGGCGATGCCTTCGGCGATCAGTGCATCGATGAACGCCGGATCGCGGTTGAGCTTGGACGCGTAGTCGAGGCGCACGCCAGCAAAGTCCTTGCGCGGCCGCTCGCCGAGGCCGACGACGCTGACGGTGACCCGCTTGTAGTCGGCCAGCTCGGGCGGGAGCTTGCGAAGTCCAGTCAGTTGGGTGGCGATCTTGTTCACCACGTCGATGCTGCGCAGCTCCTGGCCGAGGGACAGGTTGCCGGACAGCTCATTACGCCGGTCGATCTGCTCGGACGGCGTCACCGGGCCGCAGGCGCTGCCCTCGTACTGGTTCGGGTTGATCTGCACCACCCACAGCAGGTCGGGCTTGGCCTCCCGCGGGCGGTTGATGAAGAAGTCATTGATCGGCGGGTTCTGGGAGTACAGGCCGTCCCAGAAGAAACGCGCTTCACGGTGGCCCGGTCGGCTGCGGCTGTCCACCTCCAGCGGCGCGGCGACGAAGAGTTCGGGGATGCAGGCGCTGGCCAGCAGTTCGTCGAGGCGGATGCCGGCCCCAGGCCGCTCCGGAAAGGTGCGGAAGGCGCTCTGGGGATGGTCGGGATAGCCGAGCACATCCACCGCGCCGACGAAGAGATCCAGCCCCTCCCGGCCGAAGAAACGCTCGTCGCCCGCCGACAGCCCGACAGTGGCGCGCAGGTCATCCTTCATGCGGGCCTGCACCAGCGTCGACAGAAAGGGCGATGGCGGCACGCTCACGTCGGGCAGCCAGTCCTGCAGGGACAGCGCGAACTGCGTGGCCTTGTTGGTGAAGTACTCGCCCCACCACAGGGGCGCCTTGCCGGCCAGCTCAAGGCTGGCCTTGTTGCGGTTCCAGTAATTCAACACCCGGCGGGCACCAATCGCCCAGCTGTCGGCCTTGCTCCACGCCAGCGCCGCGGTGAGCGCCCCGCCCGAGGTGCCGGACAGGCCTTGCAGGCGGAACCAGCGGTTCTCCTGCCCTTCCCGCCTGAAATGCTCGAAGGACAGAAACAGGTAGGCCAGCACACCCGCCGTGAAGGCGGTGTGGGCGCCGCCGCCCTGGCAGGCGATGGCGAGACGGGGAACGTCGTCGGCACGAGCAGTCACGATGCAGGACTCTCAGGAACGGAACAGACGGGAATACTGCGTCTCGTGACGGCAGCTGGCAATCGCCAGCCCCGGCTGGAAGTTGGACCAGGCCTCCGCCGGCCGCTGCAGCGCATCGGCGACCCGCTCCGGCACCTGCGCGGCCAGGGACGACAGCAGGCGCTGGCCGGCGGCCTGGCCAAGGGGCACGGCCTTCACCGCCGCCATCACCATGTTCTCCAGCCAGGCCCAGGCATAGCCGTTCAGCGCATCGGCCGACGGCACCTGCCAGGCCGCCGCCGCGGCGGCCCAGGCGGTCGGAAAGGCCGGCTCGTCCACCGCCTTCAGCCGCGCCACCCAGCCGGGCAGTTCGACGAAGGCCGGCAGATCCACCAGCAGGCGAACCAGCGAGTACCCCATCTGCACCGTCTCGGCACGCAGCTCGGAAGTCTCGCGGCTGGCCAGGCAGCGGGCGTTGAGCGCCGCCACCTCGCCGTCGTCGCCGGCCCGCCACACATCCAGCAAGCAAGCCAGCAGCGGCAGCTCATAGCCGCCGAAAGCACCGGCCAGCGCATCGCCGATCCACTCGCCGACCTGGGCCTCGCTCTTCACCGCACCGCAATCGACGACCCACTCCAGGCCCTGCGAATAGGTGTAGGCGCCCACCGGCAGCGCGGGGCTGACCAGCTGCAGCAGGCGCATCAGCGGCAAGCTCACCAACGCTCTCCTACTTGTACTGGTGAATCTTGGCTTCCGTCGCCCCGCGCTCGGCGTGGTGATGGCCGTGCGCGTAGGCGCCGGCTTCCGGCTCGAAGGCGGCGCTCAGGCTGCTGACCTCGGCGCCGAGGCCGACCAGCATGGTCTTCAGCACATGGTCGGTCTGGATGCGCAGCCAGCCGTCACCCACTTGCACCGCCACGTGACGGTTGCCCAGGTGGTAGGCCACGCGGGCCAGCGCAGAGGCGTCGGCGCAGCGCGCCTCCAGCAGCTCCTCCGGCGCCGACACCACCTCGACGATGCGCCCGTCCTGGGCCTGCAGGCGGTCGCCGCCGCGCAGGATGGTGCCGCGGGGCAGGAACAGGCCGACCTCCTCGCCGTCCGCCAGGCGCGTGCGCAGGCGGCTCTTGGTGCGGGCGTCGAAGTCGAGTTGCAGGCGCGCGGTGGGCGCGGCGTCGCCGGTGTAAATGTTTTCGATCAGCAGCATGGTTCAGAACAGGAAGTAACGTTGGGCCATCGGCAGCACGCTGGCCGGTTCGCAGGTGAGCAGCTCGCCGGCGGCGCGGACCTCGTAGGTTTCCGGGTCGACGGTGATGTCGCCTTGCCAGTTGTTGTGGATCATCGACGCCTTGGTGACGCTGCGGATGCCGCGCACGGCCTCCAGCGGCTTGGCGAGGCCGAGTCTTTCCAACGCACCGTTGGCGAGGGACGCCTGGGACACGAAGGTCAGCGCCGTCTTGAGGCCGCCGCCGAAGGCGCCGAACATCGGCTTGTAATGCACCGGCTGCGGCGTCGGGATGGACGCGTTGGCGTCGCCCATGGCGGCCGCGGCGATCATGCCGCCCTTCAGGATCAGGCTCGGCTTGACGCCGAAGAAGGCCGGCTTCCAGATCACCAGGTCGGCCAGCTTGCCCGGCTCGATGGAGCCGACGACGTGGCTGATGCCGTGGGTGATGGCCGGGTTGATGGTGTACTTGGCGATGTAGCGCTTGGCGCGGAAGTTGTCGCTGCGCGCCGTGTCCTCGGCCAGTGCGCCGCGCTGGACCTTCATCTTGTGCGCCGTCTGCCAGGTGCGGATGATCACCTCGCCGACCCGGCCCATGGCCTGGGAGTCGGACGAGAACATGGACAGCGCGCCGATGTCGTGCAGGATGTCCTCGGCGGCGATGGTCTCGCGGCGGATGCGGCTTTCGGCGAAGGCCACGTCCTCGGCGATCGCCGGGTCGAGGTGGTGGCACACCATCAGCATGTCCAGGTGCTCGTCGATGGTGTTGACGGTGTAGGGCCGGGTCGGGTTGGTGGAGCTGGGCAGCACGTTCGACAACCCGGCCAGCTTGACGATGTCCGGCGCGTGGCCGCCGCCCGCCCCTTCGGTATGGAAGGTGTGGATGCTGCGCCCCTTGAAGGCCGCCGCGGTGGTCTCGACGAAGCCGGATTCATTCAGCGTGTCGGTGTGGATGGCCACCTGGATATCCATTTCCTCGGCGACCGTCAGGCAGTTGTCGATCGCCGCCGGCGTGGTGCCCCAGTCCTCGTGCAGCTTGAGGCCGATGACGCCGGCCTCCACCTGCTCGCGCAGCGGGTCGGGCAGGCTGACGTTGCCCTTGCCGAGAAAACCCAGATTCATCGGGAAGGCGTCCGCCGCCTGCAGCATGCGCGCGATGTGCCACGGCCCCGGCGTGCAGGTGGTGGCGTAGGTGCCGGTGGCCGGCCCGGTGCCGCCGCCGATCATCGTGGTGACGCCGCTCATCAGCGCCTCCTCGATCTGCTGCGGGCAGATAAAGTGGATGTGGGTGTCGATGCCGCCGGCGGTGACGATCATCCCCTCGCCGGCGATCACCTCGGTCGCCGCGCCGACGGCGATCGTCACGCCGGGCTGGATGTCCGGGTTGCCGGCCTTGCCGATGGCGCTGATGCGCCCGTTCTTGAGGCCGATGTCGGCCTTGACGACGCCCCAGTGGTCGAGGATCAGCGCATTGGTGATGACGGTGTCGGCCACCTCGGCCGCCAGGCGCTGGCCCTGGCCCATGCCGTCGCGGATCACCTTGCCGCCGCCGAACTTCACCTCCTCGCCGTAGATCGTGTAGTCCTTCTCCACCTCGATCCACAACTCGGTATCGGCCAGGCGCACCCGGTCGCCCACCGTCGGGCCGAACATTTCCGCGTAGGCGCGGCGCGAGATCTTGGCCATTTACAGGGCTCCCATCACATGAGCGTTGAAACCGAAGACCTTGCGGTCGCCATCCAGCGCCACCAGCTCGACGGTACGCGTCTGGCCCGGCTCGAAGCGCACCGCGGTGCCGGCCGCGATGTTGAGGCGGAAGCCCCGCGCGGCGGCGCGGTCGAAGTCCAGCGCCGCGTTGGTCTCGGCGAAGTGGTAGTGGGAGCCGACCTGGATCGGGCGGTCGCCGGTATTGGCGACGACGAGGGTCAGCGTGGCGCGGCCGACGTTGAGCTCCAGCTCGCCGTCTAGGGTGTCGATTTCACCGGGGATCATGGGCGGGCCTCAGACGATGGGTTGGTGGACGGTGACCAGCTTGGTGCCGTCGGGGAAGGTGGCTTCCACCTGGATCTCGGGGATCAGCTCGGGCACGCCCTCCATCACGTCGGCACGGGTCAAGAGCGTGGTGCCGTAGTTCATCAGCTCGGCCACCGTGCGCCCGTCGCGGGCGCCTTCGAGGAGGGCGGCGCTGATGTAGGCCACCGCCTCCGGGTAGTTGAGCTTGAGACCACGGGCCTTGCGCCGCTCGGCCAGCAGGCCGGCGGTGAAGATCAGCAGCTTGTCTTTTTCGCGGGGGGTCAGTTCCATTCGGGAGCCCTTTCTCGTTCGGTCAGCGCGGCCCGCTGGCCGGCGCCGGAAATAGTAGTTGCACGGCCGCGGCGGCGGCCATTGCCAAAAACCGATATCACGTATGCCAGATCCGTGGCACCTCGGCAGGACGGCCCGCCAGCGCCGGACGCAGCGCCGCCCACAGGGCCACGAACCAGGCCCGCGCCGGCTCGGCGGCCGGCCCCAGGTAGCGCGCCACCAGCAGGCCCGGCAGGCGCGTCACACCGCCCTCGCCCACCGTCGGCACTACCGCCCGGCAAGCCTCCAGCAGCGCCGTGTCGATACCTTCCGCCGCCACCAGCAGCGTGCCGGTGACCGGTTGGCCGCGCAGGCCGACCGGCGAATCGAGCAGGCGCGAACCGCCTTCGATGACGCCCTGCTCGCTCCAGATCAGCCGCCCGTCCCGCTCGATGCGCGAGGCCAGGCGCAGGCTGCCGGCGGTCAGCCGCTCGCCGGACGCGGTACGCCCGAGGCACAGCAGATCCAGCCCGACGAACACCGCGTCGCCGTGCAGGCGCACCGTGGTCTCGGTGAAACCGCGCACCCGGTCGAAGACGATGCTCTCCTGCGGCAGCCATTCCAGCACGCCCCCCGCCGCCACCGAAAAATCCAGCCGCTGCGTGGCCAGCGGCCCCTGGCTGCGATACCACTTGCCGGCGCCGGGGGTGGTGACCAGCGCATGGGCGCCCTCGCCCACCTGCACCTGCACGGTGAGCGCATCGCCGCCGGCAATGCCGGCCGGCGGATGGAGCATCAAGGCATGGCACACCGCCGGCCCTTCCGGGTAGAGCGCCTTCTGGACCCGCAGCGGGCCTTCGTGCAGGCGGTGGGCCAGCACCGTGCGGCCGTCGGGCGTGGCGTCGAAGCCCAGCTCGAGGCGCGCGCGCCAGCTCAGGTGGTGGCCGGCATCGGGGCGCGATGGCGCCTGCGATTCGGCGGGAGGAAAGGGAGCGAGCAACATGGTCTTGAGATTAGCAAACGGTATGCCGGAAAACCGCATGGATACAGGGTTTCGCGGCGAATGTCCGTTTTGCGGGGCGGAATCCGGTGCCCTGCGGGCGGGGCGCGGAGCAATGAGGGCCACGGCGGGCGTCCAACGCGTGGCGAATGGCGTTCGGAGCCCGGATGGTGGGGCTGAAAGCGCGTTGAGCCGGGCTAAACGGGCCGCCCGTGGGGTTCCGGGCCTCGCGGGTGGAGCGAAAAGCCTGGGATGTGGAGCTGGCGGGCATGGCTTGCGGAGGGTTTTGGGGCAGGAGTGGGGATTTGGGGGTGGGTTATGCACCAAGATGGTTCATTGGTGGAGTAGCGGGCTCGGCTTGTGTGCTTCTGGTGGTCGTATACGCACCAAATAGGGGCATTAAGGTGTTTGTTTGGGGTTTTTCTAGGCGGATTTCCATTGTTTTTCTTTGCATTGGCCGGGTTTCGCCCCGGCGGGCGACCTTCTTTCTTGTCGCACGACAAGAAAGAAGGCAAAGAAACGTGCCCCGCTGCCGCGCCCCCTGCGGGGGTGCCCGAGCTCCGGGCGTGCCGGGCGGGGTCTGCGCAAACTCGCCCTGCGGGCTCAAACATGCGCAGCCCTGATCCGCCCGCCCCACCCTCCACTCGGCGCATCAGAGGGGGAAAGGAAAGGCGGCCGCTCAACGGCCGGTGCCAATAAGTAAAGAGGCTCGGCTCGGTCTTTGCGAAAGACTGTTCCACCGCCTCCGCGTCAGGAAAGACTCGGTGATGGAGCGAAACAGTCCGAACACACCAGCCTCCGAAACCAGGCGCGATTCCAACCTTAAGCGCACTCCAACTCCCCAAGCCCCCAGAAACGCCTCCGCAGAGGCTCGGTCTCAACCCAAAGCCCGTCCTGAACCGCCGAGCAGCGCAGCAGCAGGCGGGGAAGTCCGGCGCGGCTGTCTGAGCCGGCGCAGCCGGCGAGTTCCGCGACGGCCGCCTGCTGCGAGCAGCGCAGGGAAGTCGTCCGCACAGCGGACGACCGGTGAGGCACGGGTCGCCTTTCTTGCCTTCTTCTTTGGCGACGCAAAGAAGAAGGTCGCCCGCCGGGGCGAGTCCCGGCCGATTCAAGCCAAAACAAAAGCAAGCCGCCCAGCAAAGGGCAACCCACGCGCTAGACCGACAACATCTCCCTCACCCGATTCGCCTCCATCTCCTCCCCAAGCCCCGCACTGATGATCTCCCCCCGCTCCATCAACAAATAGTGATCCGCCAGCGAGCGCGCGAAGTCGTAGTACTGCTCCACCAGCAGGATCGCCATCTCGCCGGTTTCGGCCAGCGCGCGGATCGCCCGTTCGATGTCCTTGATGATGGACGGCTGGATGCCCTCAGTGGGTTCATCGAGGATCAGCAGCTTGGGCCCCGGGGCCAGCGCGCGGCCGATGGCGAGCTGTTGCTGCTGGCCGCCGGAGAGGTCGCCGCCGCGCCGCCGCATCATCTGCTTGAGCACCGGGAACATCTCGAAGATGCGGGTCGGCACTTCGGCGCTGGCAGGCCGGGTGGCGAGGCCCATCATGAGGTTCTCTTCCACCGTCAGGCGCGGGAAGATCTCGCGGCCCTGGGGCACGTAGCCGATGCCGGCGCGCACGCGGCCGTAGCTGGGGGCCTTGGTGATGTCGGTGCCGTCGAGGGCGATGCTGCCGGTGGCGGCGGGCACCAGGCCCATCAGGGTCTTGAGCAGCGTGGTCTTGCCCACCCCGTTGCGCCCGAGCAGGGTGGTGACTTTGCCCATCGGCACCTCGAAGCTGAGATTGCGCAGGATGTGGGAGCCGCCGTAGTACTGGTTGAGGTTGGTGACGGTAAGCATGGTTCAGCGCCCCAGATAGACTTCGATGACGCGCGGATCGGCCTGGACGGTGGCAAGGTCGCCCTCCGCCAGCACCGAGCCTTCGCACAGTACGGTGACCTTGCCGCCGAGGGCTTCGACGAAGGCCATGTCGTGTTCGACGACCACCAGCGAGTGCTTGCCCTTGAGGCTGACGAACAGCTCGGCGGTGCGCTCGGTCTCGTCGTCGGTCATGCCGGCGACGGGCTCGTCGAGGAGCAGCAGCCTGGGGTCCTGCACCAGCAGCATGCCGATCTCCAGCCACTGCTTCTGGCCGTGGGACAGCAGCCCGGCGGGCCGGTCGGCCTGGTCGTCGAGGCGGATCAGGCGCAGGGTGTCGGCGATCTTGTCCAGGTCGTCGCCGAACAGACGCGCGAAGAGGCTCTTCTTGACCCGCTTGTCGGTCTTGAGGGCCAGCTCCAGGTTCTCGAACACGGTGTGGTGCTCGAAGATGGTCGGCTTCTGGAACTTGCGGCCGATGCCGGCGTGGGCGATCTGCGGCTCGGTCAGGCGGGTCAGGTCGATGGTCTGGCCGAAGAAGGCCTTGCCGGAATCCGGCCGGGTCTTGCCGGTGATGACGTCCATCATCGTGGTCTTGCCCGCCCCGTTGGGGCCGATGATGCAGCGCAGCTCGCCGGCGTCGATCTGCAGGGACAGCTGGTTGAGGGCGCGGAAGCCGTCGAAGCTGACCGTGATGTCGTCCAGGTAGAGCATGACCTTGTGGGACAGGTCGAGCTCGCCCGGCGTCAGCACGTGGCTGGTACTGGCCTCGCCGTCCCAGCCTTCCTTCTGGCCGTCGGCGGGGGCGTTGCGGGAGATGGAGGATTCGACGCGCATCGTCAGGCTCCTTTTACGGCAGTGCCGTTGGGCAGCTTGGATTCAGGGGCGGCCGGCATCACCACGGCTTCGGCGCGGGCCGCCGCCAAGGCGGCCTTCTCGGCGCGGCGGGCCTTGATCTTGGCCCACAGGCCGGCCACGCCTTCGGGCAGGTAGAGGGTCACCAGGATGAACAGCAGCCCCAGGAAGAACAGCCAGTATTCGGGAAAGCTGGTGGTAAACCAGGTCTTCGACAGATTGACGATGCCGGCCCCGAAGATCGGCCCGACCAGCGTGCCACGCCCGCCCACCGCCACCCAGATGGCGATCTCGATGGAGTTGGCGACGGACATTTCCGACGGGTTGATGATACCCACCTGCGGCACGTAGAGCGCCCCGGCCAGGCCGCACAGCATAGCCGACACGGTCCAGATGAAGAGCTTGTAGTGCAGCGGGTTGTAGCCGATGAACATGACCCGGTTCTCGGCGTCGCGAATGGCGGTGAGGACGCGGCCGAACTTGGAGGCGATGAGCGCCTTGCCGAGGATCAGCGTGCCGAGCAGCAGCGTCACCGACAGGCCGAACAGCACCACGCGGGTCTCCGGCGCGGTGATCGAGTAGCCGAGGATGCGCTTGAAGTCGGTGAAGCCGTTGTTGCCGCCGAAGCCGGTCTCGTTGCGGAAGAAGAACAGCATCGCGGCGTAGGTCATGGCCTGGGTGATGATCGAGAAATACACCCCCTTGATGCGCGAGCGGAACGCGAAGTAGCCGAAGATCCAGGCGATCGCGCCGGGCACCGCCACCGCCAGCAGCAGGCACCACAAGAAGCTGTCGGTGCCGGACCAGTACCAGGGCAGTTCCTTCCAGTCGAGGAAGACCATGAAGTCCGGGATGTCGGCGCCGTAGCTGCCGTCGCGGCCGATCTGGCGCATCAGGTACATGCCGAAGCTGTAGCCGCCGAGGGCGAAGAACAGCCCGTGGCCGAGGGACAGGATGCCGCCGAAGCCCCAGATCAGGTCCATCGCCACCGCCACCACGGCGTAGCACAGGATCTTGCCGATCAGGGTGATGGCGTAGGTGGAGATATGCAGCGGATGGCCTTCCGGCAGCATCAGGTGCGCCAGGGGCACCAGCACCCAGGCCGCCACAAAGACCGCCGCCACCGCCAGCCAGCCCCGCGGACCGAGGCCGGCAACAAGTTTCACGCTTACAGGTGTGCGCATCGCAACCCCCGCTCAGTCGACGAACCGGCCCTTGAGGGCGAACAGCCCCTGGGGTCGCTTCTGGATGAAGATGATGATGAAGACCAGCACCAGGATCTTGGCGATGACCGCCCCGGCCCAGCCTTCGAGGAACTTGGTGACCACGCCGAGGCCCAGCGCCGCCCACACCGCGCCGGCCAGCTGGCCGACGCCGCCGAGCACGACGACCATGAAGGAATCGACGATATAGCCCTGGCCCATGTCCGGCCCGACGTTGGCGATCTGCGACAGCGCGACGCCGCCGAGGCCGGCGATGCCGGAGCCGATACCGAAGGCCAGGGTGTCGATGCGCGCCGTCGGCACGCCGACGCAGCCGGCCATCGGGCGGTTCTGCGTGACGGCACGGACGAACATGCCGAGGCGGGTCTTGTTCATCAGCAGCCACACCACCAGCAGCACGAAGCCCGAGAAGGCCACGATGACCAGGCGGTTCCACGGCAGCGACAGGTTCTCGGCCAGCTGCACGCCGCCGGACATCCAGGCCGGGTTGGCCACTTCCACGTTCTGCGCGCCGAACAGCAGGCGCGCCGCCTGGATCAGCACCAGGGACAAGCCCCAGGTGGCGAGCAGGGTTTCCAGCGGGCGGCCGTAGAGGTGGCGGATCACCGTGCGCTCCATCAGCATGCCCACCGCCGCGGCGACGAAGAAGGCCACTGGCACCGCGGCGACCACGTAGTAATCGACGAAATCCGGGAAGCGGCTGCGGAACAGGGCCTGCATCGCATAGGCGGAATAGGCGCCAACCATCAGCAGCTCGCCGTGGGCCATGTTGATGACGCCCATCACCCCGTAGGTGATGGCCAGGCCGAGGGCCGCCAGCAGCAGGATGGAGCCGAGGGAGATGCCGGTGAACACCTGCCCGGCCATGTCGCTCCACACCAGGCGGCCATCGATGGCCTTGATCGCGGTCTGGGCAGCCAGGCGTACCTTCTCGTCCGGCTCGGCGAAAGTGTCGCCCTGCTTTTCGATCAGCGGCAGCAGCAGCGCCTTCACCGCCGGGCTGGCGGACTGGCCGAGGGTCTGCACGGCCTGCAGGCGGGCCGCAGCGTCGGGGCTGGCGAGGCTGGCCTGGGCCTGCAGCTGCACGAGGATGGGCTTGATCTCGCCGTCCTGCTCCTGCTTCAAGGCCTTGTCGAAGAGCGGCAGCAGCGCCGCGCCGTCACCCATGTCGGCCAGCAGGGCCTTGGCAGCGGTCAGGCGTTCGGCCTTGTCGGCGGACAGCAGGCGCAGCGCCGCGAGGGCGCCATCCACCTGCTGACGCAGGCTGTTGTTGAGGTTGATGGAGTCCGGGCTGGCGGCCGGCTTCAGCGGTTTGCCGTTGGCGGCGTCCAGCACCTGATCGCCTGCGACGATCACCAGCTTGTCGCCGGCCACCGCCACCGCGTCGTCGGAGAGTGCCTTGAGCAGGCGCGCCGCGTCGGCGTCACCCGCTTCGGCGAGCGCTGCCACGGCGCCCTGCTTGGCGTCGAAGTCTTCCGACGCGAGGCCCTTGAGCACCTCGGGGGCCACGTCGGCGCGCACCGCGCCGGCGCCCAGGCCGAGGGCCAGGCTCAGGATGAGTAAAAGTCGTTTCATGCGTGCTCCCTGAATCGGAGGGCGAAAAAATGGCCGGCTCCGGGCCCGGAGCCCACCGCCGGCCAAACTGCCCTCTTGAGGAGGTTGGGGATTTCTTACAGCTTCTGCTTGCTCTCGTTGCCGGGGATATACGGGCTCCACGGCTGGGCGCGGATCGGGCCCTTGGTCTTCCACACCACGCTGAACTGGCCGTCGGCCTTGATCTCGCCGATGAAGACCGGCTTGTGCAGGTGGTGGTTGGTCTCGTCCATCTTGAGCGTGAAGCCGGACGGGGCCTTGAAGGTCTGGCCGCCCATCGCCGCGATGACCTTGTCGGTGTCGGTGGACTTGGCCTTCTCGACGGCCTGGGCCCACATGTGGATGCCAACGTAGGTGGCTTCCATCGGGTCGTTGGTGACCACGGTGTCGGCCTTCGGCAGCTTGGCCTTCTTGGCCCAGTCGCGGTACATCTTGATGAACTTGTCGTTGTCGGGGTTCTTCACCGACATGAAGTAGTTCCATGCCGCCAGGTGGCCGACCAGCGGCTTGGCATCGACGCCGCGCAGCTCTTCCTCACCCACCGAGAAGGCCACCACCGGCACGTCCTTGGCCTTCAGGCCGGCGTTGCCCAGTTCCTTGTAGAAGGGCACGTTGGAGTCGCCGTTGATCGTCGAGATCACCGCGGTCTTCTTGCCCTCACCGGCGAACTTCTTGATCTTGGCGATGATGGTCTGGTAGTCGGAATGGCCGAAGGGGGTGTACTCCTCCATGATGTCCGACTCGGCGACGCCCTTGCTCTTGAGGAAGGCGCGCAGGATCTTGTTGGTGGTGCGCGGATACACGTAGTCGGTGCCGAGCAGCACGAAACGCTTGGCCGAACCGCCTTCCTTGCTCATCAGGTATTCCACCGCCGGAATGGCCTGCTGGTTGGGCGCCGCGCCGGTGTAGAAGACGTTCTTCTCGAGCTCCTCACCCTCGTACTGCACCGGGTAGAACAGCAGGCCGTTGAGTTCCTTATAGACCGGCAGCACCGACTTGCGGGACACCGAGGTCCAGCAGCCGAAGGTCACAGCGACCTTGTCCTGGGACAGCAGCTGGCGGGCCTTCTCGGCGAACTTCGGCCAGTCGGAGGCCGGATCGACGACCACCGGCTCAAGCTTCTTGCCGAGCACGCCGCCCTTGGCGTTGATTTCCTCGATGGTCATCAGCGCGGTTTCCTTGAGGGCGGTCTCGGAGATCGCCATCGTGCCGGACAGGGAGTGCAGGATGCCGACCTTGATGGTGTCGGCCGCGTAGGCGCTGGAAGCGATGCCGCCCATCGCGGCGATGGAGGCGGAGATGACGGCAGCCTTGAGGAAGGAACGACGGTTTTGCATCGATGACTCCTTGGTATCAGTTGGGTTTGGCTAATGCGGTGCAGCAATGGAGTGCAGATTACGGAGCCCGTCCCATCCCCGGAATACGTCAGATTGCGTAGGTCCTGCGTAGTCCCTACGCACTTCCCTTAGAGGCGCGCCAGCGCTGGCGCTGCGGCGAATGCCCTCCTATAACGCATGCATGGCATCAACCAATCCCCAGGAGTCCTTCATGCCCCGCATCCTCGTCTTCTCCGGCAGCAGCCGCCGGGAATCCCTCAACCGCAAGCTGGCCAAAATGGCCGCACAAACCCTGACTGACCTGGGTGGAGACGTCACGCTGATCGAGCTGGCCGACTACCCGATGCCGATCTACAACGGTGACCTGGAAGCGGCCGAGGGCATTCCACCCTCCGCGCGCAAGCTGAAGGCCTTGTTCAAGGAACACCAGGCGCTGGTGATCGCCTCGCCGGAGAACAACTCGTCGATGAGTTCGCTACTGAAGAACACCCTTGACTGGATCTCCCGTGCCGACGGCGACGAGAGCGGCCTCGTACCCTACCGGGACAAGATCGCCCTGCTCCTCGCCGCCTCCCCCGGCGCGCTGGGTGGGATGCGCGGGCTGAAGCATCTGCGAGACTCGCTGGAAGGCCTCGGCGTGCTGGTGCTGCCGCAAACCCTGGCGGTCAGCCACGCCGACCAGGCCTTCGACGCCGACGGGCAACTGGACGCAGCCCGCAGCAAGACCCTGCGCACGCTGGCCGGCAAGCTGCTGATCGTCAGCGGCGCACTGGGCGGCTGACGGCGGGCTGGCCGGGCTCGGCTAGAATCGGGGCAACTCATTCCGGATTGCCCGGCAAGCCGCCCCCGCGGCTGCCGGCACGTGCTCACGCCATGTTTGCTCCGCCCCGCCCGATCTATCCCGTCGCCGGCATCCGCGCCATCGAAGCGCTGGCCATCCCCGGCGCCGAACCCCCGTTGATGGAGCGTGCCGGTGCAGCCGCCGCCATGCTGGCCGCCCGCCTCGCCTTAGGTAGCGGACCGGTACTGGTCGCCTGCGGGCCGGGCAACAACGGCGGCGACGGTTTCGTCATGGCCCGCCTGCTGCTGGCCGCCGGACGGCACGTGGAGGTCGCCTTCGCCGGCGATCCGGCCCGCCTGCCCGCCGATGCCGCCGCTGCCCACGCCGCATGGCTGGCTGCCGGCGGCACGACCAGTGCCGAGTTGCCGCCGGCCCAGCCGGAAGGCTGGGCGCTGGTGGTGGACGCACTGTTCGGCATTGGCCTGCAGCGCCCCCTAGAAGGGCGCTACGCCGACTGGATCGATACCCTCAACGCCCAGCCCTGCCCACGCCTGGCGGTGGACATCCCCAGTGGACTCGATGCCGACAGCGGGCGCCGCCTGGGTCCGTGCTTTGCAGCGACCCACACGATCACTTTCATCGCCCTCAAACCCGGTCTGCTGACGCTGGACGGGCCCGACCAGTGCGGCGAGCTCCACCTGGCCACCATCGACGTGGCCGCGGAAGAACTGGCCCCGGCGCCCGGCCGCGAGATCTCGCCGGCGCTGTTCGCAGCCCGCCTGCAGCCGCGCCTGCGCAACAGCCACAAGGGCAGCTACGGCGACGCAGCACTGATCGGCGGTGCGCCGGGCATGGTCGGCGCCGCCGTGCTGGCCGGGCGGGCCGCCGCCCACCTGGGCGCCGGCCGGGTGCTGCTCGGCCTGCTCGACCCCAGCGCACTGGCGGTGGACATCCTGCGCCCGGAGCTGATGTTCCGCGCCGCCGCCGAGCTGCTGGCCGCCCCCGCCATCGGCGCCTTCGCGGTCGGCCCCGGCCTCGGCCAGTCCGATGCGGCCCGCGCCCTCGTGCACGACGCGGTACTGCGCACCACGCCGCTGGTCCTCGACGCCGACGCCCTCAACCTGGTGGCCCGCGACGCTGAACTGCAACAGGCCGTCGCCCGCCGCTGCGCGCCGACGCTGCTGACGCCCCACCCCGCCGAGGCCGCCCGCCTGCTGGCGTGCACGACACCCGAGGTACAGGCCGACCGCCTCGCCGCCGCCCTCCACCTGGCAGCGAAGTTGAATGCGTGGATCGTGCTGAAGGGCTGTGGCAGCGTCGTCGCCAGCCCCGACGGCGCCTGGTGGATCAACACCAGCGGCAACCCGGCGATGGCCACCGCCGGCATGGGCGACGTACTGAGCGGCTTCCTCGCCGCGCTGCTGGCCCGCGGCTGGGACGCCGGCGAAGCCCTCTTGGCAGGCGTGCATCTGCACGGCCTGGCCGGTGATGCATGCTGCGCGGAGCTGGGCCTGGACTGCGGCCTGCTCGCCGACGAAGTCGCCCCCGCCGCACGGCGCTGCTTCAACCGCTGGATCCGCGGCGAGGCCTGATCCATCGTATCGTCACGCCGGCTCGACGACGCGATCCGTCAGCCCGGCGGAACCTCCGTGCGCTGGCGTACACCAATGCCGTTCCATCCGTTTCCGCCAATCCACCCGAATCCGTGACTCACCCTCCCCAACGCCCCCTGCTGGGCATCGGCCTGGCCCTGCTGGCCGTCGTGCTGTTCTCGACGCTCGACGTGTCCACCAAGCACCTCAGCCAGCGCTTCCCGGTGCCGCTGCTGGTTTGGGCGCGCTACACCGTACACCTGCTGCTGATGGTGATCTTCCTCGGCCCGCGACTGCGCAGCCGCCTGTTCGCCACCCGTCATCCGGTCCAGCATCTGCTGCGCTCGGTACTGCTGCTGATCACCAGCCTCGGCGGCGTGGCCGCCTTCCAGCGCATGCCACTGGCCGAAACCACGGCGATCATCTTCGCCTCGCCGGTGATCGTCGTGCTGCTGGCCCGCCCGCACCTTGGCGAGCGCATCGGTGCACTGCGCTGGCTGGCGGTGCTGCTCGGCTTCGGCGGTGTGCTGATGGTGGCCCGGCCGGGCAGCGGACTGGTGGCCGACGGCGTGATCTACGCGCTGGTGTCGGCCGGTGCGTATGCGCTTTATCAACTGCTGACCCGCCGCATGGCGGCCACCGAGAGCCCGGTGACGCTGCTTTTCTACACCGCGCTGATCGGCAGCGGCGCAATGAGCCTCGTCATCCCGTGGCTGGATCACGGCCCCGCGCCATCCGGCACCGATTACACCCTGATGGCGCTGATGGGCCTGCTCGCCGGCAGCGGCCACTTCCTGCTTACCCGCGCCTTCCGCGAAGCCCCTGCGTCGCTGCTGTCGCCGATGCTTTACGGCCAGCTGCTGTGGTCCATGCTGTTCGGCTGGCTGGTCTTCGCCCACCTTCCCGACGCAGTCGCGCTGGCCGGCATGCTGGTCATCGGCACCGCCGGCGTGCTGATCGCCGTGGACAGCCGGCGCCGCAACGGCACCTAGACTTAGCAGCGCCGGTGCCAGTAGGGGCGAATTCATTCGCCCTCAGTCGGTTCTGCATGCACTAAGGGCGAATGAATTCGCCCCTACGGCGTGGGCCAGCCCCCTCAAACAAGGCCTCAGCGCACCTTGAGCGCCTCGACGGCCGGCGGATAGCGGCCGGCAGCCGACGCCTTCAACCAGCGCAGGGCCTCGTCCGGGTTGCGGGCCTGGCCGGCGCCGGTGTCGAGCATCACCGACAGCGCGTACTGAGCTTCCGGCTCGCCGGCCTCCGCCGCCTGGCGGAACAGTCGCGCGGCCTCGTCGAGATTGCGCGGCACGCCGCGGCCGGCCTCGAAGAGCCAGGCCAGCCGGGTCAGCCCGCGGGCATCACCCGCATCGGCAATCGCCCGATAGGCGCTCACCGCGTCGGGCAGGCTGCCGTCAGCCTCCAGCCGACGGGCCTGGGCCAGCCGCCTGTCCGCCGCGCTCACCGGGCGGGCTGCCGGGCCGTCAAGCACCGCGAGCTGCGCGGCAGCTTCGTCGTCGCCTAAGTCGGCCGCCACCTGCAGCCAATGCCGCGCACCTGCCAGATCAGGCGCACCGAGGCGGCTGGTCTGCAGGGCCACTCCGAGCCGCAGCGCCGCATTGCGGCTGCCGGCCAGCGCCGCCTTCTCATAGCGGCGGCGGGCTTCGGCACCATTCTTGGCCTCACCCAGCCCGTCCTCGGCGAGGATGCCGAGGTTGAACCAGGCCTCACCCATGCCCTTGTCGGCCAGCACAGTCCATATCTGGCGCGCCTCGGCATAGTGGGCCATCTTGAACTCCGCGTAGCCCTTGTAGAGGCCGATGGCCGGCTTGCGCACCACCTCGGCCAGCTCGTCATCGTCGAGCAGTTCCGCGTGTACGAGTTGCGAACTGGCCGCGGTACACAGGCAAAGGGCCAGCAGCGGCCGCCGGACGGCGGCTGAAAGTCGGGGCATCGTCGTCTCCATCTGTTGTTGTAATGCTGCGGCCCCATTGTGCCCGAAGCAGGCACACAACCGCTCGCGCAGCTTTTTTCAAGAAAAAAACAGAAAGTGCTTGACGACCCTCACGGCCCTTCCTATAATGCGCTCCTCAACTCACCGGGCGGTTAACTCAGCGGTAGAGTGCCACCTTCACACGGTGGAAGCCACTGGTTCGATCCCAGTACCGCCCACCAGATTCAGTAAATCAGGCGCCTCCGGGCGCCTGATTTCGTTTACCGCTCAGGCCGCCACGGCCCCGCTGCGCTCCTTCCACCGGCACTCGCCAGCCAACCGGCGCAGGAAGTCTTCCGCACTCAATTCCTCTCCCAGCAGATTGCGCTGCCGCACCACATTGGCGAAGTCGCCGGGCGTGAGCAGTTCCAGGCTTTGCAGCTTGCGGGCCAGGAGGTGCGGAATGGCATCCGTCTGCGCCGCGTCGCCGAAGACCTCGCGGGCAAACAGGCTGAGCCGCTGGGCGGCGGTCAGCGGCCGGAAGTGCAGCTTGAAATCGAAGCGGCGCAGCGCCGCCGCATCGAGCCCGTCCATCAGGTTGGTGGCCGCGATGAAGATGCCGGGGAAACGCTCGATCTGCTGCAGGAGCTCATTCACCTGGGTGGTTTCCCAGCTTTGGCGGGCCTGGCGGCGATCCCGCAGGAAACTGTCCACCTCGTCGAGGAACAGCACGCTGCGCTCCGCGTCGATGTCGCGGAAGAGCGCAGCCAGATTCCGTTCCGTCTCGCCGACGTATTTCGACACCAGGTCGGAGCTGCTGCGCACAATCAGTTCGCGCCCGAGCGCATCGGCCAGCACATGGGCGAACTCGGTCTTGCCGGTGCCCGGCGGGCCGTAGAAGCACAGGCGGCCATGGCCGTTGCGCTCGAGGGCCTGGACAATGCGCCCCGGCGCGATGCCACCGGCCAGGTTGAGATAGGCCGCGTCGAAGGCCGTCGCGCTCTGCCGCCGCTGCGCCACCGGGCTGCCCTGCAGGAGGCGCCGGCTGGCCGCAACGCCGCTGCGCACCGCCTCGACCGGATCGACGTCCGGCTGCAGGTCGAGGAGGCGCCGCGCGGCACCAAGCTGGGCCGGCAGCAAGGCCTCATCGGCGGCCAGTTCATCGAGCAGCAAGGACGGCAAACCGGTATCGCCCAGATGGCTCTCCGCCATGCGGCGGCGCACGCTCTTCGGCGGCGTGGTGAAGGCCACCGGCAGCAGGAAACGGCGCAGGAAGGCCGGATCCATGCTCTCCGCGTCGTTGGTGATCCACAGTGCCGGCAGCGGGTTATCTTCCAGGATGCGGTTCATCCAGCCCTTGTCGCTGTCGGATGCGCCGGAGCGGCCGCCGAAGAGGGCCAGCAGCGCGTTGATGCCGCCACCAAAAGCATCCTCGACCTCGTCGAAGATCACCAGGCAGTCGCGCCGCCCGCGCAGTACGCGCTGCAGCAGCAGGTAGGCACCGAGACGCCCCTCGCGCGACAAGCCTGCGCCCTCCTCGTCGGCGGTCTTGACCCGGAAGGCCTTCAGGCCGGCCGCCGTCGCGATGGCCTGCGCAAACTCCGTCTTTCCGGTCCCCGGCGCGCCGTACAACAACCCATTGACGCCGACCGCGCCATCTGCGGCGGCACGGCCCAGCACACTGCACAGGCGGGCGGCCTCCTTTTCCAGGTGCGGGAAATCCGCCGGCGTCCACCGGGATGCCGGCGCCGGCTCGACGATCAGCTCGAACAGCGCCGCCTCGGACTCCGGGGCGAGCACCAGGATCTCGCCGAGCAGTTCCGCCGGCGCCAGGAAATCCTCCAGATCGGTGCGATCGCGGGCATTGACGCGCAGCAGTTGCAGCTTGCGCAGCGTGCCGGCACGCCCGAGGGCGTTCTTGATCGCCGCCGGCTCCAGCCCGAGAGCCGCCGCCACGCAGGCAAAGTTGTCCCGCGACCCGCAACTCTGGCTTTCCCTCAGGAAGTCGCTGAAGGCCGGGGTCTGCACCCGCTTCTCGACGAAATCCAGCAGCGCCGTCTCCACCGGATCGAGGGCCGTGCTGGCGGCGATCACCGCCACGCCCGGATGGGTCGGGGCGGTGCCATCCTGCTCCGCGAGGCGCTCCAGCAGCGCATCGGGCACCTCGGCAAGCAGCTCGGCCAGATAGGCCCGGATATGGCGGCCCGGCTGCCCGCGCAGCTCGCGGCGGCTCGGCGTACTCAGGAAGTCCGGCAGATCGTCTTCCCAGTCATCATCGCCATCCTCGTCGGCACGGACGCTGCGTTTGCTGCGCCACTCGGCCTGCAACTGGCCCAGCACCGCCGGTTCGATCAACGGCAAGCACAGCACCCACAGGGCACTGAGGAAATCCGCATCCTGCAGGCGCGACAACAGCGCGGGCCGGCTGGCCACGAGTTGCAGCGCGTAACGGCCGGCTCGCCGCTGCTCCGCAGGAATCTCGCGGAAGTCG
Organism: Zoogloea sp.; assembly: GCF_041914405.1. NCBI lineage: Bacteria > Pseudomonadati > Pseudomonadota > Betaproteobacteria > Rhodocyclales > Zoogloeaceae > Zoogloea > Zoogloea sp. Next base: position 101,177 of record NZ_JAYSDK010000005.1, on the reverse strand, counting down.
GTGCGCCACGGGACGCGCCTGGACGGACGGGGCTTGCGGGGGGCCTTCTTGATGGTGAGCATGATCAGACCTCCTCGGACGTCCAGGTTTGCAGGCGGCGGCTGTCGAAATGCCACACCACGAAATCCCCCCGGTGCGGCCCGTCCTCGATGAAAACCCCGACTGCCACGTCCAGCGGCTCACGGAAATAGGCGCTGCCGGAGTCCTTCTCCGAGTCGAAAATCGGCGGGTCGATCACCTCGACGACGATCGCCGGCTTGCCGTAAGCGGGCCAGCGGCGGTTCTTCAGGCCCGGCTTCCACAGCACCACGTCGCCCGGCTGGAAGGCCTGGCGACGCTTGAGGCCCTGAAAACGCTCGCGCAGCGCAGCGGCCAGATCGTCGAGGGGGGAGTCGAGGGGCTCGTCGTCGAAGAGCAGGCTTTCCTCACCGGCGCTCTCGTCGATGCCGAGCTTGGCGAGCAGTTCGCGGGACGACAGGGCATTGTTGCGTTTGGCGCTCATCGTGTTCTCCTTGGAAGGGTCGATGGGCGTATTTGACCAGCCTGATGCGTCAACCCATGTCGTACAAGAACCCCGTCGGAGGCGTCCCGGCACAGCCCTTCCAGCCCCTCGACGGGCACCAGCAGATGCCCGTCCCGCCGATGGCCAATCTGGGGAAAAGCGCCAATATCCTCACACCCGGCAGGGACTAAAGCGGGTCAATCGGCGGCAAAGATCCGATACTCAGGCCATGCCTGCCCTCCTCCTGTCGCCCCCGTCGCGGATGTCGCCAGCGGACCGTTTTTGCGCCTGCATCCTGGGTCTGCTTGTCCTGTGCCTGCTGCTCCACTGCCCGCCCAGCGCGGCGGACGGAGGGCGCACGCGCTTCCAGCTCGGCACGGATTTGCCCTACGGGGTCTTCGTCGATGCGGACGGTGGCAAGACCATCGAGGACATCGCCAGCCTGCCGCCTGGCGCCTTCAAGCCCGTTAAGGGTGGGCTCTCCCTCAGCTACACGCGCAGCACCGTCTGGCTGCGCTTCGAACGCCCACCCGGCGAGGAGGCCTGGTGGCTTGAGGTGCAACCGGCGGTACTCGACTCCATCCAGCTCTACGAGAAGGACGCCGGCAACTGGCGGATGCGCCAGGCCGGCGACCGCCTGTCCTACCGGGAGCGGGAGCTCGCCCACCGCCTGTTCGCCTTTCGGCTGGCCGCCAGCCCAGGTACCCAGCCCCCGGTATTCCTGCGCGTACAGACCAGCAGCTCCCTGTACCTGCTGGCCAGCCTGCGCACGCCGGAAGCCTTCATCGAGGACGCGGAGACGAGCGGCATCTACTGGGGCCTGTACTTTGGCGCGCTGCTGATCGCCCTGTTGTTCATGCTGGCGATGGTGGCCATCAAGCGCAGCCGGCCCTACCTGGCCCTGAGCACCGCACTTCTGCTCAACGGACTGCACGTGGCCAACTCCCAGGGCTTCCTTGCCAGCACCCTGTGGCGCGAACATCCCCACTGGGGTGACACCAGCATCGGCATGCTGGCGCCGCTGGCCATTGCCAGCATGCTATGGACCCTGCGCGAGTTCGTGATCCGCATCAACGCCCCGCGCTGGCTCGATCGCCTCTACCTGCTGGCCACCGCCTACTGCGCGCTGATTCCGCTGAGCCTGCTGATCGACCGCTATGGCACGCTGATCCGCTTCGCGCTGCTCCTCAACCTGGCAGCCGGCATCGTGGCGCTGGCCCTGCAACTGCTCCGCACGCAGGCGTCCCGCCACCGCTCGGACGGCGTACTGGCACTGGCCCTGCTGCTCTACCTGGCCGGCCTGCTGAGCGGCGTGCTGCCGCTGCTCGGCCTGCTGCCAGCCTCGCCGCTGCAACTGCTGCTGCGCAACGGGCTGTTCATCCTGTTCGCACTACTGGCCGGCGGCGCCCTGCTCCACGAGATCCGCCATACCTACTGGAACCTCCTCGCCGAAAAGACCCGCGCCCTGGAAACCGCCAGCCAGACCGAGAGACTGCTCGAATCCTGCGTGGCCGAACGGACCCAGGCCCTGGCCGTGGCCAACAGCAACCTGGCCGAACGGCAGGCCCTGCTGCAGCAGATCCTCGACACCTCCTTCGTGGCGATCTTCCTGGTGAACCGGGACGGACGCATCGCGCTGGCCAACCGGCGCATGGCCGAGATGTTCCAGAAACCCATGGACGACCTGGTCGGCAGCGACTACGCCGACCTGGTGCTGGCCACCGAAAAGGAGCCCGCCCGCCAGCGGGTCCAGGCCATGCTCGCCAACGAGATCCCGGTGGTGGATTTCGACCGCCAGTACCAGCGTGCCGACGGCAGCGTGTTCTGGGGGCACCTCACCTGCCGCCCGTTCGACAAGGCCGCCGATGCCGGGGTGATCGGCGTCATCGCCGACATCAGCCAGCGCAAGGACATCGAGGACCACGAACGCCTGCGCAGCCAGATCCTCGAGATGCTGGCTGGCGGCGCGGCACTGCAGCAGGTCCTGACCGTCATGGTCACCGGCGTCGAACGCCTGCACCCGGGGGTGCGCTGCAGCGTGCAGTTGCTCGACAACGAAGGCCGGCGCTTCCACAAGGGCATCGCCCCCAGCCTGCCGGACTTCTTCAACGCCTCCTGCGACGGCCTCGAGATCGGCATCGGGGTCGGCTCCTGCGGCACCTCCGCCTTCACCGGCGAACGGGTCATCGTCGACGACATCACCAACCACCCCTACTGGGCGCCCTACCTGGATCTGGCGGCGCGGGCCGAACTGGGGGCCTGCTGGTCCCAGCCGATCCGCTCCTCGACCCACCGCATCCTCGGCACGCTGGCGATCTACCACCGCACGCCCCATTCGCCGACTGGCGCCGACATCGCGCTGATCGAACAGATGGCCCGCCTGGCCAGCATCGCCATCGAGAAGAGCCAGGCCGAGGCGCGCCTGCGGGAGAGCGAGGAGCGCTACCGCCTGCTCATCGAATCCAGCGCCGAAGGCATCTGCGTCGCCCAGCACGGCTTCATCCGCTTCTGCAACCCGGCGCTCTCCCGCCAGCTCGGCTATAGCGAAAAGGAACTGCAGGCCCGCCCCTTCGGCGACTTCATCGTCACCAACGACGGCGCCGCGCCGCTGTTCCAGCTCGACGCGGACGACACCCGCAGCAGTGCATCGGACGAACGCCACACCATCCGCATCCAGACCCGCCACCGGGGCGTTCGCTGGTTCGACGTGGGACGCGCCGGCATCCACTGGAACGAGGAACCGGCCAGCCTCAACTTCTTCATCGACATCACCGAGCGCCAGGAGGCCGAGGATGCGCTGCGCGAGAGCCGCGTGTTCATGCAGGACGTGCTCGACTCCGTGCCCAACGAGATCGCCGTGCTCGACCACGCCGGCGTCATCGTGATGGTCAATGAAGCCTGGCGGCGGTTCGCCACGCTGAACAGCAACCAGCCGGGCCAGTGCGAGCCGAACACGGGCGTCGGCACCAGCTACCTGGATGTCTGCGGCAGCAGCACCGACGGCGCCGCAGACATCTCGGCCAGCGCCGCGCACACCGGCATCCGCGGCGTACTCGACGGCCACCTGCCGACCTTCAGCCTGGAATACCCTTGCCACGCACCCCATCAGGAACACTGGTTCACGATGACGGTCACCCCCCTCAGCGGCGGCCGCCGTGGTGCGGTCGTCGTCCATAGCGACATCTCCGAGCGCAAGCGCATCGAGGAACAGGTCCGCAAGTTCGCCTACTACGACAGCCTGACCCAGCTCGCCAACCGGCGCCTGCTGCACGATCGCCTGACCCTCGCCCAGGCCACCAGCAAGCGCAACAACGAATACGGCGCGCTGATCCTCCTCGACCTGGACAATTTCAAGCCCCTCAACGACGAGTATGGGCATGCCGTCGGCGACCTGCTGCTGATCGAGGTGGCACGCCGCCTGAGCCGCAGCGTGCGGGCGGTGGACACGGTGGCGCGGCTGGGTGGCGACGAGTTCGTGGTCGTTCTCGGCGGCCTCGATGCGGACCAGGATGTATCGCGGCTGGAAGCCCTGGCCATCGCCGAAAAGATCCGCGAGGCCCTGGCCCGCCCCTACCTGCTCACCCGGCCGGACGACAGCGGCTCGGCCCTGATCGAGCACCGCTGCTCGTCGAGCATCGGCGTGGCCCTGTTCCACGGCCAGGACAACAACCAGAACGAGATCCTCAAATCGGCTGACATCGCCATGTACCGGGCCAAGCTGGCCGGCCGCAACGCGGTACACCTGTACGCGCCCATCCCACTGCCCGCCGAGCACCTGACCGGCGACCACGACAAGGGCGACGCTGGCCGCTGAGGCCCCGCGCTATATCCCCCGCGGACATTGCGGTATCGTCGGGGCATGCGCGACGACACGCCCTCCGACGACCCGACAGGCCTGGACCTTCCCCGGCTGCGAACCCTGCTGGACCGCCTCAACGAGACCCTCGGCCCACCGGCCGACGGCCTGGCGCCCCTGCTCGATCAGCAAACCCTGGCGGAACTATCCCGCCTGACCCGCGCACTGGAAGCCCGGGCTGCCGAACCCGCGTTGAACCAGCAAGCCTACCGGGCGATCATCGACTCCTCCGACGACGCGATCATCGGCAAGGCGCTGGACGGCACCATCACCAGCTGGAACACCGGCGCCGAACGGATCTTCGGCTATGGCGCGGCGGAAGCGCTCGGCCAGTCGATCCGGATCATCATCCCACCCGAGCGACACGGGGAGGAAAGCACGATCCTGGCACGCATCGCCGCCGGCGAACGAGTGGACCACTTCGAGACCGTGCGCTGCCACAAGGACGGCCACCTGATCGACGTGTCCGCCACCGTCTCGCCAATCCTCGACGAGAACGGGCAGGTTTGCGGCGCCTCCAAGATCGCCCGCGACATCACCGCCCGCAAACGCACCGACGCGGAACTCGCCAAGTACCGCCAGCACCTGGAGGCGATGGTCGAGGAGCGCACCGCCGCCCTGTCGGTCGCCAAGGAGGCCGCCGAGGCCGCCAACCGGGCCAAGAGCAGCTTCCTCGCCAACATGAGCCACGAACTGCGCACACCGCTCAACGCGATCATCGGCCTCTCAGAGCTGGCCCTGCGCGGCGCCCACGAACCGCGCCTGCGCGACCAGCTGGTCAAGATCGACCGCGCCTCCCAGCACCTGCTGGGCGTCATCAACGATGTGCTGGACATCTCCAGGATCGAGGCCGACCGGCTGGTCCTCGAGCAGACCCACTTCCGCCTCGGTGAAGTACTCGAGAACTTCAGCAGCCTGGTCGCCCACCGGGCCGCCGAGAAAGGCCTCCTGCTGCGCGTCATCCTCGCCCCCGAGATCGCCCGCCTGGCCCTGCACGGCGACCCGCTGCGCCTCAGCCAGATCCTCATCAACTTCGCCGGCAACGCGATCAAGTTCACCGAGCACGGCGGCATCACCGTGCGCGTCCATCTCGCCGAAGAGGGTGAACGGGACGTCGCCCTGCGCTTCGAAGTCCAGGACACGGGCATCGGCATCGCCGCCGCCGACCGGGACCGCCTGTTCAACGCCTTCGAGCAGGCCGACGCTTCGATGACCCGCAAGTACGGCGGCAGCGGCCTCGGGCTGGCGATCAGCAAGCGGCTGGTGGAACTGATGGGCGGCCAGGTCGGTGTGGACAGCGAGGAAGGCCGCGGCAGCACCTTCTGGTTCGTGCTGCGCATCGGCAAGGGCCAGGAAAGCGCACTGCCGCGCGCGCGGCATGCCAGCGAAGCGGCCGAGCAGCGCCTGCGCCAGCACTGCCGCGGCATGCACGTGCTGCTCGTCGAGGACGAGCCGATCAACCAGGAGGTCTCGCGGGAACTGCTTCAGCTCGCCGGGCTACGGGTCAGCGTGGCGGCCAACGGCGCCGAGGCGGTGGAGGCCGCCCTGCGCGGCCGCTACGACCTGATCCTGATGGACATGCAGATGCCGGTGCTGGATGGCCCCAGCGCCACCCGGGAGATCCTGGCCCGCCTCGGCGAACAGGCCCCGCCCATCGTCGCAATGACCGCCAACGCGATGGCCAGCGACCGCCAGTGCTGCCTGGACGCCGGCATGCGCGACCACATCACCAAGCCGATCAATTCCCGGCTGCTGTTCGCCAAGCTGCTCCAGTGGCTGTTGCCGGCGGCGGAGGCGGACAGCGGGGAGAACGGCAACGAGGCCACCGAGAGCCCCGCCACCGACATCGGCCTGCACGACATCGACGGCCTCGATCCCGACGCCGCGCTCTACCAACTGGGCGGCAACAGCGAACTCTACCTGCGGGTGCTGGCCCAGTTCGCCGCCGATCACGCCAGCAGCCCGCAACGCATCGCCAACGCGCTGGCCGCCGGCGACCGCAACGGCGCCCAGCGCCGCGCCCACTCGCTGAAAGGCGTTGCCTCCCAGGCCGGCGCCGGGCGGCTGCGCAGCCTCGCCGAACGTGTCGAGCACGACATCCGCGACCACGCCCCCGGGCTCGATGCCAGCCTGGTCGAACTGGGCGATCACCTGAGCCAACTGATCACCGCCCTCCAGCACCACCTGCCGCCAAGCTGACAGCCGATGCCTTCCGTGGGGGCGAATTCATTCGACCTGCGGTTCGTCGATATCCCGTCCCCCAAGGTCGAATGAATTCGACCCTACGGGGGTAGATCCAAGCCCCACAAGACCATCCCTACTACAAACCCGTCCCCCACAACCTCATCCCACCTCGAAGCCGACACGCCCCCGACGGCGTGCCGGCCGGTCACGCCATCCCGTCCAGCAGCCCCGACACCCGCAGCACCCGCCGCGCCACCGCCTGTTCCAGCACCTGGGAGCCTGACGCGTCGGCCAGGGTGAACCAGCGCTTGGCGCGGGTGATGCCGGTATAGACCAGCTCGCGGGTCAGGATCGGGTTGAGCCCGTCGGGCAGCACCAACGCCGCGTGGGTGAACTCCGAGCCCTGGGACTTGTGAACCGTCAGCGCATACACCGTCTCGACGGCCTGCAGGCGGCTCGGCAGCACCCACTTGACGCCCTGGCTGCCGTCGCCGCTCGGGAAGGCCACCCGCAGCTGGGTGCCACCGCCTGCCAGCGGCAGTTCCAGCGTGATGCCGATGTCGCCGTTCATCAGGCCGAGGCCGTAGTCATTGCGCGTCACCAGCACCGGCCGGCCGCCATACCAGCCCTCCCGGGCCGGGATCAGCCCGGCCTCGTGCAGCCAGCCGGCGATGCGCTGGTTGAGCCCCTCCACGCCCCACCGACCGCGACGCAGCGCGCACAGCAGCTGGAACTGGCCGTGGGCGACAAGCACCTGAAGCGCCCAGGCATCCAGCGCCGCCTGTGACGCACCGGCAGCGGGACGCCGTTCCACCACCTGGCGCAGGAAATGCCGGTAGCCACGGGGCTGCTCGCCATCCGCCGCGGGCGGCGCGCCGTTGTCGCCATCCACCACCAGCCGGCGCAGCGCAGCCTCGCCGTCGTCGCCGAGCCCGATCCGCGCCAGATCGGCATAGCCGTGGGCAAACACCTCGCCGACGCGCTTCACCGCGCCGTCGTTCACCGCCGCCGCCAGCTGGCCGATGCCGCTGTCGCCGCTGAAGCGGTGGCTGTGGCGCAGCATCGCGACGGCCTGGTCCAGCGGCGTGCCGGCGGCGTCGATCAGCTCGTCCGCCACCTTCTCGCCGGTGGCCGCCTCCAGCCAGGCGCGGCTGTCCGGCGTGTAATGCCCCTCACGGGCACGCCGGCACAGCTCGCCGAGCACCGCGCCGGCCTCCACCGACGCGAGCTGGTCCTTGTCGCCGAGCAGCACCAGCCGCGCCGACGGCGGCAACGCGGCGAGCAGCGCGGCCATCATCTCCAGGTCCACCATCGACGCCTCGTCCACCACCAGCACGTCGAGGGGCAGCGGATTGCCGGCGTGGTGGCGGAAATGGCGGGTGTCCGGCCGGCTGCCGAGCAGGCGGTGCAAGGTCGTCACTGCCACCGGGATCGCCGCCCGCACCTGCTCGCCGGCCGGCAGTCCGTCCAGCTTGAGCTTGGCCACCGCGCCGGCGATGGATTCGTTGAGGCGCGCCGCAGCCTTGCCGGTCGGTGCCGCCAGGCGGATGCGCAGCGGGCGCTCCGGCCGCTCGGCCAGCGCCAGCGCCTGCAGCACCGCGAGCAAGCGCACCACCGTGGTCGTCTTGCCGGTGCCGGGGCCGCCGGTGACGATCGCGAAGGCGCTGCGCGCTGCCAATGCGCAAGCCAGCTTCTGCCAGTCCGGCCCGGCCACGCCCGGCGACGGCGGGAACAGCGCATCCAGCGCCGCCCGCAGGGCATCCAGCGGCAGCGCATCCTGGCGTTCTGCCAGGTCGCCCAGGCGCCGCCGGATACCGTCCTGCACGTCCCGTTCGTACTGCCAGTAGCGACGCAGGTAGACCCGCCGGCCGACGCGCACCAGCGGCGTATTGCCCGCCTCGTCACTGATCAGCGCGGAATACGCCAGCGCCGCCTGCCAGTGCTCCAGCGTCAGGCCATCGAGCACTTCAGCCGGCACCGGCGGCAGCTCCGCGCCTTCGGCGTCGGCCGCCCCCTCAGGTGGCAGGGACAGCGCAAAGCCGGGATCACGCAGCGTGTCGCCAAGATCCAGGCAGGCGTGTCCACGGCCAAGCTGGTGGCTGGCCAGCGCGGCGGCGAGGATCAGCAGCGGCGGCGCATCCGGCGCCTCGCGCTGCAGGAAGTCGGCGAAGGCTGCGTCCAGCACCCGCAACCAGCCCTGCTCGGCCCAGCGGTCCAGCAGGGCCTTCATCGCGGCCGGGTCGTCGTAGGAATGGAAACTCATGCGGCCTCCTGGCGGCGGGCGCCGGCAAACAGCGCGTCGAGGGTTTCGATCAGCACCCGCGGCGGGCGCTCAGCGTGGATGCCCCGGCTGGCGGAGTGGCTGCCACGCAGGAACAGGTAGAGGGCGCCGCCCACGTGGCGGTCGTAGTCATAGTCCGGCAGGCGCAGCTTGAGCAGGCGGTGCAGGGCCAGCAGGTAGAGCACGTACTGCAGCTCGTAGCGCTCGGCCAGCACCGCCTCGCGCATGGCCTCCGGCGTGTAGGCGGCGTCGTTGTCACCAAGGCGGTTGGACTTGTAGTCCACCACGTAGTAACGCCCGTCGTGCTCGGCCAGCAGGTCGATGAAGCCCTTCAGCATGCCATTGAGCTGACTCCTGTCGAGAGCCGGCCGCGGCGCGCCGCCGAGGGTGTGGCGGCACACCAGGGCATCCAGCTCCGCCAGATCGACGTGGTGCACGGCGACCAGGAATTCCATCTCGGCGGCGTAGACCTGCAGGCCGGCCAGGGTCAACGGCGGCCTGTCACCGTCGGTCAGCGGCAGGTGCAGGAAACCCAGCATCCACTCGCTCAGCGGCTCGATCCAGCGCTGCCAGCCCCGCGCCGCGCAGCGCCGGGCGACGACGTCGCGCAGCAGCCCCGGCGCCGCCGAAACGCGGGCGAAGCCCTGCTTGGCAGCCCATTCGAACAACTCGTGCAGGAAGGTGCCGACCGCCGCGCCACGCGGAAAATCGTGCATCCCGCCACCTTTTGCGGCCGGCTGAGACGGCGCCTCGCTGCGGGTTTTCAAGGTTTCCCGGTGCACGTCCTCCTTCGGCGTGTCCGGCCCCTGCCGCTCGCCGGCGGTCTGCAGCGCCGAGTAGCTGGCGATCCACCACTGCTCGCGCACGGCGCGCAGCGGCTGCCGGGCGGCCCCCTCGAGGAGGGCAAGCTCGCGGGCCTGGTAGGCCCCGTCGTCGGCTTCCGGCTCTTCCTTCAGCTTGATCCCGTCGCCGGCGGCCAGCTCGGCCAACCCGCCATCCAGGCTGCCGCCGAGCAGGTAGCCGAGGGCGCTCTGGCCCAGCCCGTCCAGCGGCCCGGTGCCGACCCAGGTGGCGTAGCGGGCACGGGTCAGCGCCACGTAGAGCTTGCGCAGGTCCTCGCCGAGTCGTTCCCGGTCGGCCAGGGCCAGCTGCGCCGGGTCGTCGCCGTTCAGGGCCAGCTGCAGGTGGCCGTCGTCGTCATGCCACTTGAGGGGCAGGTCGTCCGCCTTGACGGGGCGGAAGGTACATGCAAAGGGCAGGAAGACCAGCGGATACTCCAGCCCCTTGGACTTGTGGATGGTCACCACCTGCACCAAGTCGGCATCGCTCTCGAGGCGCACCTGGCGGGTATCGCCACCGACGCTGTCCTCACGGCGCTGCTCGGCCAGGTGGCGGATCAGCGCGTGTTCGCCGTCGAGCAGCAGGCTGGCCTGCTGCAGCAGTTCGGCGAGGTGCAGCAGGTCGGTGAGGCGGCGCTCCCCGACACCGCCACCGGCCAGCAGGCGGGCCGGCACGCGGAAGTCGTTGAGCAGGCGGCGCAGCATCGGCAGCACGCCCTGGCTGCGCCAGCACTCCCGGTAGGCGCGGAACTGGTCGATACGCTTATCCCAGGCGGTCTCGTCGCGGTTGAGGCCGTCCAGCTCGGCCCAGTCGAGGCCCAGCGTCGGGGTGGCCAGCGCGGCGCGCAGCAGGCGGCCGTCGTCCGGCTCGGCGCAGGCCGACAGCCAGTGCTGCAGCTCCACTGCCTCCGGGCGCTGGAACACCGACTCCTTCTCGGACAGGTACACGCTGCGCACGCCGCGGGCCGCCAGCGCCTCACGGATCGCCGTGGCTTCGCCGCCGTTGCTGACCAGCACCGCCATGTGGGCCGGGCGCAGCGGGCGTGCCTCGCCCTTGCCGAAGAAGCCGGCCTGGCCCTGCTGGCCGAGGTTGAGCAGGCGCACCATCTCGCTGGCGCACACCGCGGCCATGTCGGCGACGTAATGCCCCTTCGAGAGCGGCTTGTCCTCCTCCCTGGGCGGCAGCCGCCACAGGGTCAGTGCCGGCAGCTCGGCCCCTTCCGCCTGCAGCACGTCCTCACGGCCATTGGCCTCGGCGGGCAGGAAAGGCACCGGGTTGCCCGCCGCGCTGCGGAACAGGAAGGCACCAGCCCCGCTGTCCCGCTCCTCGGCCAGCGCGAAGCAGCGGTTGGCGGCGGCCACCATCGCGTGGGTCGAGCGGAAGTTGCGCCGCAGCGTGTAGTGCCGGCCGGCAGTGGCCGCGCGGGCCGCCAGATAGGTGTAGATGTCGGCGCCACGGAAGGCGTAGATGGCCTGCTTGGGGTCGCCGATGAGGATCAGCCCAGTGCTCTCGTCATTGTCTGCGACCCGATAGACGGCATCGAAGATGCGGTACTGCACCGCGTCGGTATCCTGGAACTCGTCGATCAGCGCCACCGGAAACTGCGCGCGGATCACCTGAGCCAGGCGGTCGCCGTTGGCGCCGCTCAGCGCCGCATCGAGGCGGGTCAGCAGGTCGTTGAAGCCCATCTTGGCGTGGCGGGCCTGCTCGGCGGCGAAACGCTGGGCAACCCAGTCGGCGGCGTGGCGCAACACGTCGTCACGGGCATCGGGCAGCGTCACCAGCTGGTCCGGCAGCGCGAAGATGGCGGCCAGCGCCGGGTGCGCCGGCACCGGATTTCCTTTCCAGGCTTCCGCCAGACCGTCAGGGCTCAGGCGCTTCCACGCCGAATCACTGAGCGCCGGCCAGACCATGGCCGGATCGTCCCGCCACGCAGCCAGCGCAGCCAGCCAGCCGTCGCAGTAGTCCTTGCGCAGCTTGCGGCCGTCCACCTGCTTGGCGTCGCGGGCCGCGTCGAACAGATCGCGCAGCTCATCGACCCATTTCCCCCACGGCGCTTTCAGCGGACCGAGCTGACGCTGTTTTTCCGCCTCGGCGGCCGCCACCGCCGTGGCCGGCGCAAGCGCCTCGTCCAGCAGGTCGGCATGCAGCAGCAGCTTCTTCACTTCGCCCTGCAGTGCTTCGGGCGAAGCCCACCAGCCATGCACCACGGCCGCCGCATCGATATCCAGCGGATACATGAAGCTGCGCCAGTAGTCGCGCACCACCTCGGCCAGCAGCTCGTCCTGGTTGGTTTCGAGGGTCTGGGTGAACAGGCTGTCGCTGTCGAAGGCGTGCTCGCGCAGCATGCGGTTGCACCAGCCGTGGATGGTGGACACCGCCGCCTCGTCCATCCACTCGGCGGCCAGCTGCAGCTTGCGTGCGCAACCCGGCCAGGCTTCCGGCGGGTAGGCGGCACGCAGGTCGTGGAGCGGGTCTTTGCCGGGGGCGATGGCGGGCAGTCCGGCCGGATCGGCGAGGAAATAGCCGGCGGCCTCGGTCAGGCGGGCACGGATGCGGTCGCGCAGTTCCTTGGTGGCCGCGTCGGTAAAGGTGACGACGAGGATCTCGGGCGGGGTCAGCTCACGGCCGAAAGCAGCATCGTCGCCGTGCCCCAGCACCAGGCGCACGTACAGCAGCGCGATCGTGAAGGTCTTGCCGGTGCCGGCGCTGGCCTCGATGAGGCGGCTGCCACGCAGCGGAAAAGCCAGCGGGACGAGGTCCACCGGCGGGGAGGAAATCGGATTCGGACTCATGCCTTGGCTCCGTCAGCGGTTTTCTTCTTGTCGACAAAGGTGGCGAGGTACAGGGGGCGCAGCAGGCTGGTAGCCAGCCTGGCGAAGTCGCCGTCCGCCGCCAGCGCCGCGAAGCTGGGCCAGGCCCGCTGCAGGTAGGCACTGGAACCCAGCTCGCCGTCGCTCTGGTAACCGTCCCCTTCGTAGGCCGTCGTCGCGGCCTCATGCGCCTTGTCATCATCGTCGGGCGCGTACTTCAGCCACGCGAAGGCGGTCTTCACCGCCAGCGGCAGCGGACGACGCTGGCCGTCGACCCAGGCCGCCAGCAGCGCCTCCAGCTGGCGTGCCGCCTCCTTCGGGTCGAGCGGCCCCAGTTCCGCGTTGCCGGCCTTGCTGACCACCAGCGTGGTCAGCGGCCCGCCGGACAGATGGGCCGCCAGGTGGGCGACCCAGTGGCGGACCAGGTGGTGGTGCTGGTAATGCCCCTTCTTCACGACGTCGCTGCTTTCCAGCACCACCCGGCCGCGCTTGCCGGCGCCGGCGGTCCGGATGCCACGCAACCAGTCCTCCACGCGCAGGCCGGTGGCCTGGCTCACGTAACGCAGCTCCTCGTCCTCGCGCGCTTCGAGCGGCCAGCGGGCCCGGCCCTCCTCGTAACGCTGGAACATGCTCTCCATCGGCTTGGCCAGGTCAGCGGCCAGCAACTCGGCGAAGGCCGCGGCGGGCAACTCGCCGCGCCGGCGCAGCCGCTCGAGGCCCGCCTCCAGCGCCAGCTCCCGGTCCTCGCCCGCATGCACCGCGGCGGCCTGCAGGCCGATCAGCTCGTCCCAAAGGCCCCAGCGTTGCAGGCCGTCCAGCTCGAACGGCTCCTGGTCGTCACTGGCCGGGTCGTCCATGTCGAAATCTACATGCAGGCGCTGGCGGAAGAACTGCTTCACCGGATCACGCAGGAAGCCCCCCAGGTCGGCCAGGCGCAAGGGCTCGTCGCGCTGCAGCGGCGGCAGCACGCCGCCCGCTGCCGGGCGGTCGTCGGCGATGCGCCATTCGTGGGCATAGGTGAACAGCGGCCCGCGCTGCGGGTCGGCCGGGAAGTAGTCCGGGTTGAAGGGCTGCAGGCGGTGCTCGACGGTCAGCGCCGCGAGCAGCGCGTCCTTGCCATCCTGCTCCGCCCCGGCCAGCTTCCAGCCTGCCGCCAGATGGTCGCGCAGCTGGCCGACCAGCACCGACGGCGGGCGCACGGTATTGTCGTTGATGCTGCGCCCGACCCACGAGATGAGCAGGCGCTCCCGCGCCGACAGCAGGGCCTCGAGGAACAGGTAGCGGTCGTCCTCGCGGCGGGAGCGGTCGCCGGGGCGGTAGTCGCGCCCCATCAGGTCGAAGTCCATCGGTACCCGGGTGCGCGGGTAGTCGCCATCGTTCAGGCCGAGCAGGCAGACCTGGCGGAAGGGGATCGCGCGCATCGGCATCAGGGTCGCGAAGGTCACCGCGCCGACGAAGAAACGCTGGGACAGGCTGCCCTCGTCAAGCTGGGCCAGCCAGTGCTCGCCGACCACAGCCAACGGCAGCGGGTCCGTCAGGCCGGCCTGCCCGCAAGCCTGCTGCCAGGCCTCCAGCGCCGCCTCGAGCTGCTGCAGGGTGTAGGTGTCGCCACTCTCCTGCGCATCGAAGAAGTCGGCCAGCAGCTGGCGCAGGCGCAGGCACCAGTCGGACACCGTAGCCTCCGTGGCAAGCACGCGCCAGCTCGCCTCGAGGCGATCAAGGAGCTTCACCAGCGGGCCAAGCAGCGCCGCATCGAGGCCACCGATCTCGTCGTAGGGCTCGATGTCCTGCCACGCACCGCCGGTGCTGCCCACCGCGTAGCCGAGCAGCATGCGGCGCACGCCGAACAGCCAGCTGTTGTCCTCCAGCGCCACGGGCAGGTCGAGGCTCTGCCGGTGCTCGGCGTGCAGGCCCCAGCGCACGCGGGCGCCGTGGATCCAGCGGTGCAGGAGCGGCAGCTCGTCCTCGGCAATCCCGAAGCGGCGACGCAGAGCCGGCACCTCCAGCAGGTCCAGCACGTCGCTGACCGCCACCCGCGAGGTGGGCAAGCCCAGCAGCTTGTCGATGGCGTTGACCAGCGGATCATGGTGGCGCCGCCCTTGGTCGGCAATGCTGAAGGGGATGAAACGGGGATCCTTGCCATCCACCAGCCCGAACACCGCCTGGATGTGCGGCGCGTAGGCGTCGATGTCCGGCACCATCACGATCACATCGCGCGGGCGCAGCGTGGGGTCGGCATTGAAGGCGGCGAGCAGCTGGTCGTGGAGGATCTCCACCTCCCGCTGCGGGCTGTGAGCGACGTGGAAACGGATCGAGTCGTCATCCGGCGCCACCGCCGGCCAGCGGGCCTGCGTCTCGGCCAGCGGGCGCAGATCGCGGATGTCGTCCTGCAACTGGTTGAGCAGGCGCTCCTGGCCGTGGGGGGCGAACAGATCGATGCGCTGGCGGATGTCCACGAAGTGCTGCAGGTAGCCGGCACGGGCGGCGTCGCTGTCGTGCTCGTCAAGCAGACCGATGAAGTCGCGCCCCTGCTTGCCCCACGCCGCGAGCAGCGGGTGGGCATGCAGGTGCAGGTTCTCGGCGGACAACTCGGCGGGCATGCCGTTACGCCGCTGCTGGCGGTTGCGGGTGGCGCGCAGCAGGTCCTTGTCGGCGACGATGTCGGCCCAGAAGTGCTCGCAGGGGTTATGCACGCACATCAGCACCTGGGTCCACCGGGCCAGGGCGGCCAGCACTTCAAGCGACTGGCGCGGCATCGCCGAGATGCCGAAGATCATCACCCGGCGCGGCAGCCCGGCCGGCCGGCCGGCCGCCTCCGGCCAGGCCTCGACCCGGCGCAGGAAGGCCTCGTGCACCGCCGCCCGCCCCTGTCCGGCCAGCGCGCCGCCGTCGCCGCTGGCCGCCACGTCGTCGAGTAGCGCGCGCCACAGGCTGGCCTGCCAGCGCTGCTCGTCGGGCAGCGGCGGACGGTCGCCGTTGGCGCGGATCAGCACGTCCTCGCCGTCCGCCCAGGCGGCCAGCCAGTCGGCGCGGTACACCTGGTACTGGTCGAACAGGTCGGCCAGCCGCTCGGCGAGCTGGAAGCGCTTGCGCAGATCGTTGTCGGAAGCCAGAAAGCGGCGCAGCGGCGCATAGTCCGGCGCCGCCATCACCCCCGGCAACAGGCGCATCAGGCGCCACACCAGCAGCGGCTTGTCAAAGGGCGAGCTCTCCGGCACCGCATCGAAGCCCAGCACGGCCCGGTAGGCCTGCCACAGAAAGCGCGACGGCAGCGACATGTCCAGCGCCGCGGCAATGCCGCAACCGCCGCCGAACGCCCCGTCCGCATCCTCGGCCAGCGCCAGGCGCAGCCACTGGGCGATGCCGTTGCTATGCACCAGCAGGGTCTCGGTTTCCAGCGGCGCCAGCGGATAGCGGCGGCTCCACGTGACCAGCAGATCACGCAGGGCTTCGGGGTGATTGCCATGGACCAGCATCAGGCCGGTGGGCAGCGGATTGGCGCTCAAGGAAGTCTCCGGAAAATGAATTCGGCGGTTGGGGCGAATTACTCGGCTGTAGGGGCGAATTCAGTCGCCCGCAGTCGGTTGATCGAAGTCCGAGGGCGAATGAATTCGCCCCCACAGGTTGCCGTTCATGGTGCCGATTGGAACACGGGCGTACGACAGCAACTGTCGCACACCCGGAACCCCTCTCATCTCAGGCCAGCATGTCGGCCCAGATGTTGTGCGCCCAGGCCAGCGCGTAGCGGCCTTCCTGTTCGCTGGCCTCGGCAGACACGCCACCGGCGCCGGCCACCGGCAGCACGGTGCGCTGGGCCGCGTCGTACTGGTGCACCGAGCTGACGTGGATCACGTGGCTGGCATCGACGAAGCTGTAGCAGGTGTTCATCACCACCGGCGCGGGGTTGGGCGCCTCGCCGGCGAGCAGGCGAAGGATCGCCGCCGCCGCCACCTTGGCATGCTGATTGGCCATGTGGCCGGACTTGGGCATTGTCGGCGCCGGGAAGATCGCGTCGCCGAGCACATGCACGCCGGGCGTGTTCACCGACTCGAAAGTCAGCCAGTCGATGTCCACCCAGCGGCCGTTGATCAGCTTGAGGCCCGCCTGGGCCGCGATGGCGCCGGCGCGCTGCGGCGGCACCACGTTGAGCACATCGGCCTGCACGTTCTCGAAGTCCAGCACGGCCGTGCGGCTGGCCGCGTCCACCTCGCGCAGCGCGCTGTTGGGGCGGTATTCGAGGATGCCCTTGTAGCGGGCGAAGGCCTGCATGAACAGCGCCTTCTTGGAGATGATCTCGGCGTTGGCGTCGAGCACCAGCACCTTGGACTTCGGCTTGGCGCGGCGGAAGTAGTCGGCCACCACGCAGGCCCGCTCGTAGGGCCCCGGCGGGCAGCGGTACGGCGCCAGCGGGATGGTCAGCGCATACACGCCGCCGTCGGGCATGGCTTCCAGCTGCGCGCGCAGCGCGACGGTCTGGGCGCCAGCCTTCCAGGCGTGCAGGATGCGCCCGCGGGCGGCTTCGCTGTCCAGCCCCGGCACCTGGTCGAACTGGAAATCGACGCCCGGCGACAGCACCAGGCGGTCCCACGACAGCGTGCCGCCGGCGGCCAGGCGCAGCGTGCGCGCCGCCGGGTCGATGGCGGTCACTTCGTCCTTCACCACCTTCACGCCCCAGGTATCGCGCAGGCCCTCGTAGCCCAGCGTAATGTCGGCGAGAGTCTTCACGCCCCCAATCACCAGGTTGGAGATCGGGCAGGAGATGAACTGCGGATCGCGCTCCACCAGGGTCACGTCCACCGCCCCGCCGCTCCACATGCGCAGATACTTGGCGGCCGTCGCGCCGCCGTAGCCGCCACCGACCACCACCACATGGGCGCGGGGCTTGGCCGCCAGCGCACGACCGGACAGCCCCGGCATCAATAAGCTGCCACCGGCCAGGCCAGCAGTCTTCAGGAAATCGCGTCGCTTCAGCATGCCCGGCCTCCTACTTGCGGGCGGCGAAATACGCCGCGATCAGTTCGAGCTGGGCTTCGCTGTAGCCCTTGGCGATCTGCGGCATGATCGTCGCCGGCCGTGTGCCGCTACGGAACTCCCGCAGCTTCTGCATCAACTCGGGCGCCGGCACGCCGGCCAGCACGGGCATCGTCGCGTCGGGCCGGGCGTGGCCGTCGGTGCCGTGGCAGCCGGTGCAAGTGGCGGCCAGGTTGCGGGCCAGGTCGGGATCAGGGGCGGGGCTGGCATGGGCCATGGTAGCCAGGCCGAACAGCAGGCCGAGGACGGCGCAGCGCGGGGACAGCGTCATCGTTTCTCCTAGTCGAGGCGGCCGACGCAAGGGGCGATCGGCGAGCCCGCCATTGTTCTCCGCCAGGCCGCTTCGCCGCAAGCCGCGCCAGGCTTCAGCCGGCCAACACCGCGTTGTCGTCCACCAGCATGTCGCGCACCGTGTAGCTCGGCTTGCGATCCGGGTAATGACAGACACCGACTTCAACCCCGGCACTGTTACAGCCGCTCAGCAGCGGGCAGCGGGCGAACAGCTCCGCCGCCCAGTCGGCGAAGGCGCGCACCTTGGGCGACAGGTGGCGGTTCTGCGGGTAGAGCACCGACATCGGCACCGGCGACGGCTTCCACTGGGGCAGGATCTCCTTCAGCGCGCCACTCTCCAGGTGCGGCAAGGCCATGAAGCGGGCCGGCTGGATCAGCCCGAAGCTCTTGATCCCGCAGGTGATGTAAGCATCGGCGTCGTTTACCGCCATGCGCCCTTCCATGCGGATCGGCACGCTGACCCCGTCCACCAGAAAGTCCCAGTCGAAATTGCGCCCGCTGACGCTCGAAAAGTAATGCACGGCCCGGTGCCGCTGCAGTTCCTCGAGCGTCAGCGGCTCGCCGTGGCGCCCCAGGTAGGCCGGCGACCCGCAGGTGACGAAGCTCAGACTGCCGATGCGCCGCGCCACCAGCGTGGAATCCGTCAGCTCGCCGCCGCGGATCACGCAATCCACAGCCTCCTGCACCAGGTCCACCGGGCGGTCGCCCATGCCGATCACCAGTTCCACGTCGGGGTAGCGCTCGTGGAACTCCCCCAGATGGGGAATCAGGATCTGCCGCCCGATGGGGCCGGCCACGTCCACCCGCAGCCGCCCCTGGGGCCGCCGCGCGGCATCCTGAAACGCCGCTTCGGTCTCCTCCAGCTCGGCCAGGATGCGTCCGCAACGCTCGTAGTAGGCCGCCCCGTCGGCGGTCAGGCTGACGCTGCGGGTGGTTCGGTTGAGCAGCCGCGTCTTGAGGTGGTTTTCCAGCCCCTGGATGGTGTTGGTAACAGTGGCCCGCGGCAGGCCAAGGTTGTCCGCCGCGCGCGTAAAGCTGTTGGCTTCCACGACTCCCATGAAGACCTTCATGGCCTGAAATCGATCCATTTTTCCGGCTCCGTACGATGGCCTCCGCGGAAGGAAGGCATGGATCAATTATTAGCCAACTTCGAATAGTGAAGTCAACTTTTGGATATTTATCCATGACTTCACAACAACCAGAATTCAGTCATCTCCCCGCCCGTCCATCCCGGATAACTGATCAAATGACAAGGCAGTACGCCAATGTTCTCGATCATAGCCGGGCGACCAGGCGGCGCCAGCCTTTTCCGGAATCCAGCCCCAAATCAGAAAACAGAGAGGACATCATGACCGCGACCGTTACCTCCCGTTCCCTTCCCCGCCGGCGTCTCGTCATCGCCGCAGCCCTCGCCGGCCTCACCCTGGCCGGTGGCGGAGCCGCCGTCTATGCGGCCCACGACGAGGTGCCCACACCGGCCGCCGCGCCGCAGGCCGCCCAGGTGGACACCGCCCAAGTGGTCGACAAGGCCATCATCGACTGGCAGGACTTCTCCGGCCGCCTGGAAGCGGTGGACCGGGTCGAGATCCGTCCGCAGGTGTCGGGCATCCTGACCCAGGTGCATTTCCGTGATGGCAGCCTCGTACGCAAGGGCGACGTGCTGTTCACCATAGACCCGCGCCCCTTCGCCGCCGAGGTGGAGCGTGCCGAGGCCCAGCTCGCCGCCGCCGAATCGCGGGTCGGCTACACCGGCTCCGACCTGGCCCGCGCCGAGCGCCTGATCGCCGACAACGCGGTATCGCGCCGCGACCTGGAAGAGAAGCAGAACGCCGCCCGCGATGCCGGCGCCGGCGTGCAGGCCGCCCGCGCGGCGCTGCGCATCGCCCGCCTGAACCTGGAATACACGTCCATCAAGGCGCCCATCGACGGCCGCATGTCCCGCGCCGAAGTCACCGTCGGCAACCTGGTCAGCGCCAACGGCGGCCCGGCGCTCACCACGCTGGTGTCGTCCAGCCGCATCTACGCTGCCTTCGACGTGGATGAGCAGACCTTCCTGAAGTCGGTGAGCCCGGCCCGCGACGCCAAGGGCCCTGCCCTGCCGGTGCACCTCGGCCTCGCCGACCAGGACGGCCACCCCTTCGAGGGGCGCATCCACTCGGTGGACAACCGCCTCGACACCACCTCCGGCACGATCCGCGTGCGGGCCATCTTCGACAACGCAGACGGCCGCCTGGTACCGGGCCTCTACGCACGCATCCGCCTCGGTGCCGGCACCCCGCGGGAGGCCGTGCTGATCGACGACCGCGCCATCGGCACCGACCAGGACAAGCGCTTCGTGCTGGTCGTGGACGCCGCCAACAAGACCGCCTACCGGGAAGTGCGCCTCGGCAACCTGCACGACGGCCTGCGCATCGTCGAGGACGGCCTCAAGCCGGGCGAACGCATCGTGGTGAACGGCCTGCAGCGGGTCCGCCCCGGCGACCCGGTGACGCCCCACCCGGTCGCCATGGAAGGCAGCGCGCCGCTGGCCGCCGCCGCCACGCCCCACGCGATGAAAACGCGGATCTGAGATCCGCGGGAGAAGCCCCATGAACATATCCAAGTTCTTCATCGACCGCCCGATCTTCGCCGGCGTGCTGTCGATCCTGATCCTGCTGGCCGGCGTGCTGGCGGCCTTCAAGCTGCCCATCGCCGAATACCCGGAAGTGGTGCCGCCCTCCGTGGTGGTGCGCGCCCAGTTCCCGGGCGCCAACCCCAAGGTGATCGCCGAAACGGTGGCCGCGCCGCTTGAAGAAAGCATCAACGGCGTGGAAAACATGCTGTACATGCAGAGCCAGGCCAACAGCGACGGCAACCTGACCCTGACCGTCAACTTCCAGCTCGGCGTCGATCCCGACAAGGCCCAGCAACTGGTGCAGAACCGCGTCTCCCAGGCCCTGCCGCGCCTGCCGGAGGACGTGCAGCGCCTCGGCGTGACCACCGCCAAGAGCACCCCGACGATCACCATGGTGGTGCACCTGACCTCGCCGGACGACCGCTACGACATGACCTACCTGCGCAACTACGCGGTCCTCAACGTCAAGGACCGCCTGGCGCGCATCCAGGGCGTGGGTGAAGTAGGCCTGTTCGGCTCCGGCAACTACGCCATGCGGGTGTGGCTCGACCCCGGCAAGGTGGCCGAGCGCGGCCTCACCGCCGCCGAGGTGGTGAAGGCCATCCGCGAGCAGAACGTGCAGGTGGCCGCCGGCGTCATCGGCGCGCCGCCCAACGACCGCCGCACGCCGCTGCAGCTCAACGTGAATGCCCAAGGCCGCCTGAAGGACGAGGCGGAGTTCGCGCAGATCATTCTCAAGACAGCCCCCGACGGCGGCGTCACCCGTCTCGGCGACGTGGCCCGCATCGAGCTGGCCGCGTCGGAATACGGCCTGCGTGCGCTGCTCGACAACAAGCCGGCGGTGGCCATCCCGATCTTCCAGACGCCCGGCGCCAACGCCCTCGATGTCTCGTCCCAGGTGCGCGAGACGATGGCCGAGTTGGCCAAGGACTTCCCGCCGTCGGTGCAGTACAGCATCGTCTATGACCCGACCCAGTTCGTGCGGGCCAGTATCAAAGCGGTGGTCACCACATTGCTGGAGGCCATCGCGCTGGTGGTGCTGGTGGTCATCGTCTTCCTGCAGACCTGGCGTGCGTCGATCATCCCACTGCTGGCGGTTCCGGTGTCCATCATCGGCACCTTCTCGCTGATGCTCGGCTTCGGCTATTCCATCAACGCCCTGTCCCTGTTCGGCATGGTGCTGGCCATCGGCATCGTGGTGGATGACGCCATCGTCGTGGTGGAGAACGTCGAGCGCAACATCGAGGCCGGCCTGACCCCGCGCGAAGCCACCTACCGGGCGATGCGCGAAGTGTCGGGGCCGATCATCGCCATCGCGCTGACCCTGGTCGCGGTGTTCGTGCCGCTGGCCTTCATGACCGGCCTCACCGGCCAGTTCTACAAGCAGTTCGCGATGACCATCGCGATCTCCACGGTGATCTCCGCCTTCAATTCCCTGACCCTGTCGCCGGCCCTCGCCGCGCTGCTGCTGAAGAGCCACGACGCCAAGCCCGACTGGCTGACGGTGCAGATGCAGCGCTGGCTGGGCGGCCTCTTCGCCCGCTTCAACCGTGTCTTCCAACGCGGCAGCGAGCACTACGGCAACGGCGTGCGCGGCGTGATCGGCCACAAGGCCTCGGCGATGGGCGTCTATGGGCTGCTGCTGGCGCTTACCGTGGGCATCTCCTACATCGTGCCCGGCGGCTTCGTGCCGGCCCAGGACAAGCAATACCTGGTGGCCTTCGCGCAACTGCCGGCCGGCGCTTCCCTCGACCGCAGCGAGGCGGTGATCCGCCGCATGGGCGACATCGCCCTCAAGCAGCCCGGCGTGGAGAGCGCAGTGTCCTTCCCCGGCCTGTCCATCAATGGCTTCACCAACAGCGCCAGCGCCGGCATCGTCTTCGTGACCCTCAAGCCCTTCGCCGAGCGCAAGGGGGCGGAGCTGTCGGCGGGCGCCATCGCCGGCGCCCTCAACCAGCAGTTCGCGTCCATCCAGGAAGCCTTCACGGCCGTCTTCCCGCCGCCGCCGGTGATGGGCCTGGGCACCCTCGGCGGCTTCAAGATGCAGATCGAGGACCGCGGCAGCGTCGGCTACGCCGAGCTGGACAAGGCCGCCAAGGCCTTCATGGCGGCGGCCAGCAAGGCGCCCGAGCTGGGCCCGATGTTCTCCAGCTACCAGATCAACGTGCCGCAGCTCGACGTGGACCTGGACCGCACCAAGGCCAAGCAGCAAGGCGTGGCCGTCACCGACGTGTTCGACACGCTGCAGATCTACCTGGGCTCCCTGTACGTGAACGACTTCAACCGCTTCGGCCGCGTGTACCAGGTGCGGGCCCAGGCGGATGCGGACTTCCGCGCCCAGCCGGAGGACATCGGCCGCCTGAAGACCCGCAACGCCAGCGGCGAGATGGTGCCGCTGGCCTCCCTGCTGCGGGTCACCCCCAGCTACGGGCCGGAGATGGTGGTGCGCTACAACGGCTTCACCGCCGCCGACATCAACGGCGGGCCGGCGCCCGGCTATTCCTCGGCCCAGGCCGAAGCGGCCGCCGAGCGCATCGCCGCCGAAACCCTGCCGCGCGGCGTGAAGTTCGAATGGACCGACCTCACCTACCAGAAGATCCTGGCCGGCAACGCCGGCGTGTGGGTCTTCCCGATCAGCGTGCTGCTGGTCTTCCTGGTGCTGGCCGCCCAGTACGAGAGCCTGACCCTGCCGCTGGCGGTGATCCTGATCGTGCCGATGAGCATCCTCGCGGCCCTCACCGGCGTGTGGCTGACCGGTGGCGACAACAACATCTTCACGCAGATCGGGTTGATGGTGCTGGTCGGGCTGGCCTGCAAGAACGCCATCCTGATCGTCGAGTTCGCCCGCGAGCTGGAGCTGCAGGGCCACACCCCGCTGCAGGCCGCCATCGACGCCAGCCGCCTGCGTCTGCGGCCGATCCTGATGACCTCCATCGCCTTCATCATGGGCGTGGTGCCGCTGGTCACCTCCAGCGGTGCAGGCTCGGAGATGCGCCACGCGATGGGCATCGCGGTGTTCTTCGGGATGCTCGGCGTGACGCTGTTCGGGCTGTTCCTGACGCCGGTGTTCTACGTGCTGCTGCGCACCCTCGACAAGCGCCATCCCCTCCACTCGGCGAGCCACCACGAAGCGCCGCTGGTGCAGCCCGCCGCCGCCCATGCCGGCCAGGAGTAAGACGATGAACCTGCAACAACCTCCCCTGCCCCGCCGCGCCTTCGGCCTGCTCGCCAGCCTGCTGGTGCTGGCCGGCTGCTCGGTGGCGCCGGCCTACGACAAGCCGGCACTCAACCTACCCGCCGCCTACAAGGAGGCGCCCGCCGCCGATCCCAACTGGAAGCCCGCCGAGCCGGCCGACACCGCCGCCCGCGGCGAGTGGTGGACGGTTTTCGGCGACGCCACGCTGGACCGCCTGGAGCGCGACGCGGTGGCCGCCAACCCGGACCTGGTGGCCGCCGCCGCCCGCCTGGGCCAGGCCCGCGCGCTGGAACAGGCCGCCCACGCGGCGCGCCTGCCCCAGGTCGGCATCGGCTTCGGCCCGACCCGCCAGCGCCCGTCGCCGGCCTCCCAGGGCCTCGCCGTCGACGCTGACACGCGCACAAGCACCCTATGGCGCGGCCAGGCCACGGTCGCCTACGAGGTGGACCTGTTCGGCCGCCTGTCCGGCGCCGAGGACGCCGCCCGCCTCGACGCCGAGCGCAGCGGCGCCTTGTTCGGCGCAACCCTGCTGGCCCTGCAGGCCGACGTGGCTCAGGCCTACTTCCTGATCCGCGAGCTGGACGCTGCCCAGGCCTTGTACGTGGACACCGTCAAGCTGCGCGCCGACACCGTGCAGCTGCTGCAGCGCCGCTTCGACGAGGGCGACATCGCCGAGCTGGACCTGGCCCGGGCGCGCAGCGAACTCGCCGCGGCGCGCTCCGAATCCCTCGGCCTGGCCCGCCAGCGGGCGGTGGCCGAGCACGCGCTGGCGATCCTCCTCGGCAAGTCGCCGGCGGAGTTCAGCCTGCAGGCCATGCCGCTGCGCCGCCTCGCCATCGGCGTGCCGGCCGGCCTGCCGTCGGCATTGCTCGAACGGCGGCCGGACATCGCCGCCGCCGAACGGGCGATGGCCGCCGCCAACGCGCGCATCGGGGTTGCCAAGTCGGCCTGGTTCCCGCGCCTGTCCCTCACCGGGGCGGCCGGCTACGAGGCCGGCGGCGTCGGCGACCTGTTCAAGTATGCCAGCCGGACCTTCGTGCTCGGCCCGCTGGTCGGCACCGCGCTGAGCCTGCCGATCTTCGACGGTGGCGCCCGCGAGGCCGGCCTCAAGCAGGCCGAGTCGGCCTACGTGGAAGACGCCGCGCGCTACCGCCAGACGGTGCTGCAGGCCTTCCGCGAGGTGGAGGACAACCTGGCCCAGCTGCGCCTGCTCGGCGACCAGCACCGGGAGCAGGACGACGCCGTCGGCGCCGCCGAGCGGGCCGCCCGCCTGGCCCGCCTGCAATACCGGGAAGGCGCGGTGAGCTACCTCAACGTGATCGACGCGGAACGCAGCGTGCTACAGCAGCAGCGCCTCGCCGTCGGGCTGGACGGGGAGCGGGCGCGGGCCACCGTCAATCTGATCCGCGCCCTCGGCGGCGGGTGGACGCCTGCATCCGGTTGATCGAAAAATTGCGCCGTGCGTGGCCGGTGCTGCTTTGCAACAGGAGGCCGATGCCCTTTAAGCTACGGGGCATCGGCCTTATTTTTCCCTTTGCCATGTCCCGATTTTCCGCGTTGCGCGGGCGCCTTGCCGGCGTCCTGAGCCTGTCCATCCTGTCCGCCGTCGGCGGCTTCGCCACGCCGGCCTTCGCCGGCAAGACCCTCGACGCCATCAAGGCCAAGGGCCAGCTCGCCTGCGGCGTCAGCACCGGCGTCATCGGCTTCTCGGCGGCCGACAGCCAGGGCCAGTGGAAGGGCCTGGACGTGGACGTCTGCAAGGCCCTGGCCGCCGCCGTCCTCGGCGACGCCCGCAAGGTGCGCTGGGTGCCCCTCAACTCCCAGCAGCGCTTCACCGCGCTGCAGTCCGGCGAGGTGGACATCCTGTCCCGCAACACCACCTGGAGCCTGACCCGCGACGCCGGCCAGGGCCTGCACTTCGCGGCGGTCACCTACTACGACGGCCAGGGCTTCCTCGTCGCCAAAAAGACCAAGGTGACCAGCGCCAAGCAGCTGAAGAACGCCGAGGTCTGCGTGCAGTCCGGCACCACCACCGAGAAGAACCTGGCCGACTTCGCCCACGCCCAGGGCATCAAGGTCAAGCCGGTGGTCTTTGAGAAGTTCGAGCCGTCCATCAAGGCCTTCTTCAGCGGCCGCTGCCAGGCCTACACCACCGATGCCTCGGCGCTGGCCTTCATCCGCGCCAAGGAAGCACCCAACCCCGACGACTACGTGATCCTGCCGGAGATCATCTCCAAGGAGCCCCTCGGCCCGGCCGTGCGGCGCGGCGACGACGAATGGTTCGCGATCGTCAAATGGACCGTCAATGCGCTGATCGAGGCGGAAGAGCTGGGCATCACCCAAGCCAAGGTAGACAGCCTCAAGTCCTCTCCCGATCCGGCCGTGCAGCGCTTCCTCGGCGTGGGCGAAGACCTCGGCAAGAACCTCGGCCTCGACCGGGACTGGGCGGCGCGGGCGGTGAAGGCTGTCGGCAACTACGGCGAGATCTTCAACCGCAACGTCGGCCCGGACTCCACCCTCAAGCTGCCGCGCGGCCTCAACGCGCCTTGGAACAAGGGCGGCATCTTGTACGCGCTGCCGCTGCGCTGATGACCCGAACGCAGTCCGCCTCCCGCGCCGTGCAGGCGCTGCTGATCGTCGCGCTGCTGGCCCTGCTCGGCCTGCTGGTAGCGACGACCCGCGCCCACCTGGAGGAGCGCGGCATCCGCAGCGGCTTCGACTTCCTGCTCGAGCCGGCCGGCTTTTCCCTTGGCGAGAGCGTGCTGCCCTTCGAGCCCAGCGACACCACGCTGCGGGCCTTCGTCGCCGGCCTGCTCAACACCCTGCGCGTAGCCCTGCCCGGCGCCGCGCTGGCGCTAGGCCTGGGCATCCTGCTCGGCTTCGGGCGGCTGGCCGACAACCCGCTGGTGCGCGGCCTGGCCGGCACCGCCGTCAACGCCATCCGCAACGTGCCGCTGCTGCTGCACCTGCTGGCCTGGTATTTCATCCTCACCGACCTGCTGCCGGCCGCCGACGCACCGCTGCAGCTGGCGCCCGGCGTGTTCCTCAGCAAGTCCGGGCTGGCCCTGCCCTGGTGGGGCGACAGCGGTTTCGAGATCCCGGAGCCCGCCGGCTTCGGCATCGACGGCGGCGCCAGCCTGACCCCGGAATACCTGGCCCTGCTGTTCGGCCTGGCGATCTACGGCGCCGCCTACATCGCCGAGACCCTGCGCGGCGCCGTGCTCGCCCTGCCCGCCGGCCAGCGCACCGCCGCCCTCGCCCTCGGCATGACACCGCGCCAGACCTTCCTGCTGGTGCAGCTGCCGCAGGCCTGGCGCGCCGCGCTGCCGCCCACCACCAGCCAGCTCCTCAACCTGTTCAAGAACTCCTCGCTGGCGGTGGCCATCGGCTACCCGGACCTGATGGCGGTGGCCGGCACCAGCCTCAACCAGAGCGGCCGCGCCATCGAATGCCTGAGCATCGTGATCGCCGTGTACCTGCTGCTGTCCCTACTCGCCGCCGCTGTCAGCCACCGGCTGGAAAAGCGCAGCCTGCGCGGGGGGCCGGCATGAATTTCAGTACACTGCGCCGCCGCTTCTTCGGCGATCCCCTCAACGCCCTGCTGAGCCTCGCCGTGCTGGCCGCCGCGCTGCTGTGGCTGCCGCCGCTGCTGCGCTGGGCAGTGAGCAACGCCCACCTCGCCCCGGACGCCGCCGCGTGCACCGCGCTGGAACACGGCGGCGCCTGCTGGGGCGTGGTCGTCGAGAAAGGCCGCTTCATCCTCCTCGGTCGCTACCCGGACGAGGAAGCCTGGCGCCCCATCGTCGCCGCCAGCCTGATCGGTGCCGGCTGGCTGCTGACCGCCTTCCGCCGCCTGCCAGGCAGCGCACTGGCCGCCCTGCTGCTGGCCCCGCCGCTCGTCGCCCTGCCGCTCCTAGGTGGCGGCGTGGCCGGCCTGGCGCCGGTACCCACCGAACTGTGGGGCGGCCTGCCGCTGACCCTGCTGCTGACCGGTGCCGGCATGGCCGGCGCGCTGCCGCTCGGCATCGCCGTCGCCTACGGCCGACGCTCGGAACTGCCCGTGCTGCGCGCCGTGCTCACCGCCTACGTCGAACTGGCTCGCGGCATCCCGCTGGTCGCCGCCCTCTTCGCCGCTTCCTTCCTGCTGCCGCTGTTCTTCCCCGAAGGCCTGGCGCTGGACATGCTGTGGCGCGTGCTGATCGCCATCGTGCTGTTCGCCGCCGCCTACCTGTCCGAGATCATCCGCGGCGGACTGCAAGCCATCCGCCCCGGCCAGCTCGACGCCGCCGCCGCCCTCGGCTTCGGCTTCTGGCAGACCCAGCGCTGGATCGTGCTGCCCCAGGTCCTGCGCGCCGTTGCCCCCTCCATCGCCAACAGCGCCATCGCTCTGTTCAAGGACACCTCGCTGGTCACCGTGGTCAGCCTCTACGAACTCACCGGCTCCCTCAGCCTCGCCCTCTCCGGCGACCCGGAATGGCGGCCGTTCTACCTGGAAGCCTGGCTATTCATTGCGGCGGTGTACTGGGTGGGGTGTTGGGTGTTGGGGCGGGTCAGCCGGAGGCTGGGGGGCTAACTGAAACGGCGTTTAGCGGCGCAAAAATCAGCTTTCCGGTTTGTTAGCTTCGCATTGGCCGGGTCTCGCCCCGGCGGGCGACATCCTTTCTTGTTACACGACAAGAAAGGATGCAAAGAAACGTGCCCCGCTGCCGCGCCCCCTGCGGGGGTGCCCGAGCTCCGGGCGTGCCGGGCGGGGTCTGCGCAAACTCGCCCTGCGGGCTCAAACATGCGCAGCCCTGATCCGCCCGTCCCACCCTCCACTCGGCGCGTCAGAGGGGGAAAGGAAAGGCGGTCACTCGACGGCAGGTGCCGCACAAGGCGGCTATACCAACTACACCTCAGCTTCAGGAAAGGCTCGGTGCCTCCCCCAAAGCCCGTCCCGAACCGCCGAGCAGCGCAGCTGCAGGCGGGGAAGTCCGGCGCGGCTGTCTGAGCCGGCGCAGCCGGCGAGTTCCGCGACGGCCGCCTGCTGCGAGCAGCGCAGGGAAGTCGTCCGCACAGCGGACGACCGGTGAGGCACGGGTCGCCTTCTTTGCCTTCTTTCTTGGCGACGCAAGAAAGAAGGTCGCCCGCCGGGGCGAGTCCCGGCCAATTCAAACCAATAAA
Organism: Zoogloea sp.; assembly: GCF_041914405.1. Classification (NCBI taxonomy): domain Bacteria; kingdom Pseudomonadati; phylum Pseudomonadota; class Betaproteobacteria; order Rhodocyclales; family Zoogloeaceae; genus Zoogloea; species Zoogloea sp. The sequence continues at coordinate 72,406 of NZ_JAYSDK010000005.1, read as the reverse complement.
CCGGAAAGCCGGCCAGCAAGGCACCAACTTGCGCCGGCAAGGGCTGAAAGCATCGTGGTCGAATGAATTCGACCCCACGGGGGGCGGCCCTTGGATGGAGGCCCGTTAACCCTCCAAGCCCGCCACCGCCTCCCCAAAAATCTCCGCCAACCGCCTCACCCCCGGCCCCGCAAAATCCGGGTCCGCTACCACCAGATACATCTCCAAGCAGCGCACTTCCGCCCCGCCCAGCGGCAGGATCTTCAGCCGGCCGTCGGCCAGCTCAGCAGCAATGCGCGGCTCCGGGAACCACGCAAAACCGTGCCCCGCGCAGGCGGCGGCGATGGAAGTGGCGATGCTGCTGAAGGTCCAGCGCTGCTCCACTTCGAGGATCAGGCTGCGCTTATCGCGGGTGGAGCTGGTTTCGCGCACGTTGAGGCGGCGGTGCGGGCGCAGGTCCTGTTCGCCGAGGGTCCGCCCGAGCTGGTGCAGCGGGTGATCGGGATGGGCGGCGGCGACGATGCGCATGCGCATCAGCGGCCGCCCGAGGAAGCCGGGGGGCACGTGGGGCGTGATGGCGATGTCGGCCTGGCCGGTGAGCAGCGCTTCGCCGGTGCCGCCGAGCACCGACTCGATGACCTCGATGCGCGTGCGCGGGGCTTCCGCACCAAAGCGGGCGAGGCAGTCGAGCAGCACGTCGGGCGGGAAGACGATCTCCACCGCCAGCCCGATCTCCGCTTCCCAGCCGGCGGACAGCTTGCGCGCTGCCTGTTCCAGGTCGCTGGCCTGCTCCACCAGGGCCAGCGCGCGCCGGTACAGCATCTGCCCGACCGGCGTCAGCACGGCCTTGCGGCCCTGGATCTCGAAGGCGCGCACGCCGAGCTGGGATTCGATCTTCTGCACCGCGTAGGTCACGGCGGACTGGCTCTTGAACAGCACCTCGGCCGCCTGGGCGTAGCCGCCGGCCTCGACGACGGCGATCAGGGCCCGCCATTGCTCGAGGGCGATGTGCGGGACGGGCGCGGATGGAGGGTTGGGCGCAGCCATATCATCAGCTCATTCGATAGATTTAAACGAAATCTTCGTCTTTTTTATCTTCTCGGTAAATCATTAAATACACACACCAACACATCACCCGGAGAGACACAATGAGCACCCTTCTGAAGATCAACGCCAGCCTGTTCGCCAACCAAGGCCAGTCCAGCCAGCTCGCCGAGCGCTTCGTGGCCGCCCGCGTCGCCGCCCACCCCGACACCCAGGTGGTGAGCCGCGACTTGGCCGCCAACCCGGTGCCCCACCTGGACGGCGCCCGTTTCAGCGCCTTCCTGGCCAAGCCGGAAGAGCGCACGGCCGAGCAGCAGGCGGTGGTGGACTTCTCGGATGCGCTGGTCGCCGAGCTGAAGGCTGCCGACGAGATCGTGATCGGCCTGCCGATGTACAACCTGGGCACGCCCTCCACGCTGAAGGCCTACTTCGACCACATCGCCCGCGCCGGCGTGACCTTCCGCTACACCGCCAACGGCCCGGAAGGCCTGGTCACCGGCAAGAAGGTGTACGTCCTGGCGACCCGCGGCGGCCGCTACGCCGGTACCCCGTACGACGTCCAGACCGACTACATCAAGATCTTCCTGAGCTTCATCGGCATCACCGACGTGGAATTTGTCTACGCTGAAGGCCTGAACATGGGCGAAGAGAGCAAGGCCGAAGCCCTGGCCGGCGCCCACAAGGCGCTCGAAGCCCTCGCCGCCTGATCCAGCCTTGATAGACGAGGGGCGGACGTGTCGCCCGGCGGCCGCCCGCACCCTCGCACGGCATCCCCAACCCCAACGGAGACCACCATGACCATCCGCAGCCTCGACAGGATCATTCCCTCCATCCCCGTTTCCGACGGGGCCGGCGTGAAGCTCCGGCGCAGCCTGGGCCAGAGCCCCTTCCTGCGCCTGGACCCGTTCCTGATGCTCGACGAGTTCGCGTCGGACAATCCGGACGACTACATCGCCGGCTTTCCGCCCCATCCACACCGGGGCTTCGAGACGGTCACTTACATGCTGGCGGGGGATTTCGAGCACCAGGACCACCTGGGCCACAAGGGCCATCTGCGCGCCGGCGGCGCCCAGTGGATGACCGCCGGGCGTGGCATCATCCACTCGGAGATGCCGCTGCAGGACAAGGGTCGCCTGCATGGCTTCCAGTTCTGGATCAACCTGCCGGCCAAGGAAAAGATGAAGCCGGCCGCCTACCGGGACATCCAGCCGGAAGAGATTCCGAGCGTGGCGGTGCCGGGTGGTGAGGTGAAGGTGGTGGCCGGTGCGCTGGACCGCGCCGACGGCAGCAGCGTACCCGGCCCGATCCAGGGCATCAGCACCGCGCCGCTGTTCCTCGACGTGCGCCTGGGTGCCGGCGAGCACTTCGCCCAGAGCGTGGCGGACGGCCACACGGCCTTCCTCTACCCCTACGCCGGCAGCCTGTCGGTGGGCGCGGACGGCGCCGGCAAGACCTTGCAGGCCCGCCAGGCCGGCGTGCTGTCGGCCGGCGAGCGTATCGAAGTCAGTGCCGGGCCGGACGGCGCCAGCTTCCTGCTGCTGGCCGCCAAGCCCCTCGGCGAGCCGGTGGTGCAGTACGGTCCCTTCGTGATGAACACCCGCGAAGAGATCGAGCAGGCCATCGCCGACTACCAGGCCGGCGAGCTGGCCTGAGTCCTGCCAAAATGGCCGGAGCCCGGCCGCGTCAGACGACGCGGCCGAGGCGCCAGCCGATCACCGCCGCCACCAGCAGGCCGCCGCCCAGGCAGCCCGCCACGCCAATCCAGCCATCGAACTGCCAGGCCAGCCCGGACACCGTACCGATCAGGCTGGCCCCCAAGTAGTAGCAGCACAGGTAGATCGCCGCCGCCAGGGCCCGTGCCGGAGCCGGACGCCGCCCCACCCAGCTGGCCGCCACCGAATGACCGGCGAAGAAGCCGAAGGTGAAGATCCCCACGCCGACCACCAGCACCGGCAGCTGCGGCGCCACGCTCATCGCCAGCCCGGCCAGCATCAGCGCCACCATCGCCCGCAGCGTCACCACCCGCCCGAAGCGCTCGACCAGCCGCGCCCCCAGGTTGGACGCCACGATGCCCACCAGGTAGAGCAGGAAGACCATGCCGATCTGCGCCGGGCTCAAGGAGAACGGCGGCGCCACGAGGCGGAAGCCCAGGTAGTTGTAGAGGCTGGTGAAGCAGCCCATCAGCAGGAAACCCATCGCGAACAGCAGGCGCAGGCCGCCGTCGGCGAAGGTCTTGCGCGCGTTGCCGAGCACGTCCGCCACCGCCACCTGGATCGGCTGGAAATGGCGGGACGGCGGCAGCAGGCGCCAGAACAGCAGCGTGGTCAGCATCGACGAGGCCGCCAGGCAGACCAGCGCCACGCGCCAGTCCGCATGCTCGGCGATCAGCGCGGCGAGGAAGCGCCCGGACAGGCCGCCCAGCGCATTGCCGGAGATGTACAAGCCCATCGCCCGAGCCAGCGAGGTCGGCGCGAATTCTTCACTGAGGTAGGCCATCGCCACCGCCGGCAGGCCGGCGAGGGTCATGCCGAGCAGCGCCCGCGACACCAGCAGGCTGTGGAAGTCGCCGGCAAAGGCGCCGACCAGCGTGAACACCGTGGACAGGGACAGCGCGCCGACCATCACCGGCTTGCGCCCGACACGATCGGCGAGGATGGCCGCCGGGATCAGCGCTGCCGCCAGCGCAATGGTGGCCGCCGACACCGCGCCGCTGGCCAGTGCCGGGCTCAACCCGAAGCCATGGGCCAGCAGCGGCATCAGCGGCTGCAGGTTATAGAGCAGCGAGAAGGTGGCGAAACCGCCGAGGAACAGGGCCAGGCAGGCGCGCCGGTATTCGGCGGTGCCCGCGTGCAGCTTGTCGGCGGCGACGCTGCGTTCGGGGGCGGACTCCACACGGGGGCGGGACGGGACTGGCTGGGCGGGAAGCTCGCAGCAGGGGGCATCGGTTTGCATGAGGCCATGCTAGTCCCGCCCAAAACCACCAGTCCAATATATATTACCGACCGAATTAATACCTCAAAGATATATATGGAGCTGCGCCATCTGCGTTACTTCGTCGCCGTCGCCGAGGAGCTCAACTTCACCCGCGCCGCCGAACGCCTGCACATCGGCCAGCCGCCGCTGAGCCAGCAGATCCAGGCGCTGGAGGAGAAGCTGGGCGTGCAGCTGTTCGAGCGCACCAAACGCCGCGTCGCGCTGACGCCAGCTGGCCAGCGCTTCCTTGAGCACGCCCGCCGCGTGCTGGAGCAAGCCGGGCGCGCGGTGGACGACGTGCGCCGGATGGCCCGCGGCGAGGTGGGCGAGCTGAAGATCGGCTTCACCTCGTCCCTGCCCTTCACCGCCGTGCTGCCCAACCTGGTCCGCCGCTATCGGGAGCAGCGCCCCGACGTGACGCTCAACCTGCGCGAAATGTTCACCCCCGACCAGTACACGGCCATCGAGGCCGGCGAGCTGGACCTGGGCTTCGTGCGCTACACGGGGCTTGAAACACCGCCCAGCCTCGACGTGCGGGAGATCCACCACGACCCGCTACGCCTCGTCATCAACGCCGTCCATCCGCTGGCCAGCCGCCCGGTGCTGAGCCTCGCCGACCTGCACGGCGAAGGCTTCATCACCTACCCGATCACCGTCGGCACCGGCCTCACCATCCTGCTCCGCGAGCTGTGCCTGAAAGCCGGCTTCGAGCCGCGCATCGTGCAAATCGCCGGCGAGGCCACCACGCAGATCGGCCTCGTCGCCGCCGGCCTCGGCGTGGCGCTGCTGCCGGCGCCGCTGGAGTGCGTGCGCATCGAGGGCGTGCGCTACCTGCCGGTCAGCGACCCCGGCGCCTACCTGTCGCTGGGCGTGGCGACCCGCAAGGGCGACCGCAATCCACTGGTGGAACAGTTTCTGTCCAACCTGTACTCGGACTGAAAGGTCGACAAATTTGACAGTGCCTGCAAGCAGGCGCCCAAGACAACGCTTTCCCTCACAGCAACGCAATAAAAACAGCAAAAACTACAATAACATACAGAATTTCAAGTGAGTTTGGCACGTATATGGCTTTATTCTGAACGCAAGAATCTCGTCACACGCGTTACCTGCACGACAAATTCGAGCGGTCCAGCTGTCACGGACCCGCCCAACGAGAGAGTCCCGAAACCATCCACTGCCGGAGTCGCCGTAAGCTGCGGCTGAGAGGCCAATGGGCCAAACGCGACGATGGCATGAACAGGAGGACTCACCATGTCTCGTTGGCGTTCCATTGCATTCATCCTTGCGGTTTTCAGCCATATGCCCGCTTGGGCCTATGTCGTAGCCAGCTTCGATACCGTGGGCATCACCGCAGTCTCCGGCCCCGTCCTGCCGACGCAGGTCTACACCTTCGACTTCACCCTCAACTCGTTGGCATCCGCCACATCCACACCGCTCGTCACCGGCCCAAGCAGCTTTGGATACCTCAATGTCGTGAACGGCGACCAGTGGGTCATCCGGAACGAGCCCATTCCGCTCGTACAATCATTGACCGAAGAATCGCAGCATTTCTGGTTCACCCAGAGCAGCACGGCGTTCTCCAGCGTCAAGGCGATTTTCAACAGTGATCCCTTTGTGCCGACCCTGCCCTCCTTGCTGCCCGCCATCGACAGCCAGTGGTCGAATGTGGGACTGCTGCCTGCAAATACCTCATACGGGAGCAACGACCTGCACGGCGAAGTCGGCGGTGGCACTCCGGTCGTCAGCCCGCCGCCCGCGGCAGTTCCCATCATCGAGGGCTACCTTCGCGGAGGTGTGCCGGACATCAAGCAACTCAACGAAGAATGCGGTCCGACCGCCACCCTCAATTCCCTGCTGTGGCTGGCGAAGAAGTATGGGCTTTCGACGGACAAGCTACCCAAGCTGGCAAACGGCTCCATCGACCAGCAAGCACTCCTGAAGCAGATCGCCAACGCAATGCAGAAGCACAACACGGACGGGAGCGCCGGCCTGCCCAACAACTGGAACCCGGAAAGCCCGATCGTCAATGGCGACCGGGGCTATCCTGGCCTGGACCGGGGCTCCTTCGAGGCCGGACTCAAAGACATCCTCAAGGCCACCATGCTGCCCGTGGTGGAGGAAGGCGGCGTCAAGGATCCCAAGGCACAGGGCGCCTCGACCTTCGACTTCGTGAAGAAGGAATTGAAGAAAGGGCAGGACGTGGAATTCCTGATCACCTGGCCGAGCGGCAACTCCCACTGGGTTACCGTGACGGGGTACATCGACGCCGGAAAGGACAACAAGACGCTCATCGTGCACGACCCCGGCGTGGCCAACGGCAACAATTACTGGAAGATCAAGGACGACGGTTCCCTGACGGCCCCGATCGGCACGGCCAATCGCGCCGTTGCCGAATCAGTGATCCCCGAGCCCTCGCTGCTTGCCCTGCTATGCACGGCCCTCGGCGCGCTTGTCGGATTCCGCAGACGCCAGCCCGCATGAGCAACGAACAAAACCCCGGTAAGCCAACGCTTACCGGGGTTTTGTCTTTTTCCGCACAAAAGATGACTCAGCGCCCGATGCGCCCCTTGCCGCGGGCCAGCCGATGCAGCACCGCGACGAGGGCATCGACCTCTTCGCAGGTGTTGTAAAAGGCCAGCGACGGTCGCACCGTGGCTTCCTGGCCGAAGCGGCGCAGGATGGGCTGGGCGCAGTGGTGGCCGGAGCGCACCGCTATGCCTTCCTCATTGAGGGCGCGGCCCACTTCCTCGGGCCGGTAGCCGTCGAGCACCAGGGACAGCACCGAAGCCTTGTCCCGGGCGGTACCGATCAGCTTGAGGCCGGGCACGGTGAGCACGCCGCGGGTCGCATAGACCAGCAGGTCATGCTCGTAGCGGGCAATGTTGTCCATGCCGATGCGCTCCACGTAGTCGATCGCCGCGCCGAGCCCCACCGCGTCCGCGATGTTGCCGGTGCCGGCCTCGAAACGGGTCGGCGGCGCGTGGTAGATCGTTTTCTCGAAGGTCACGTCGGCAATCATGTTGCCGCCGCCCTGCCACGGGGGCATGTCCTCGAGGACGGAACGCTTGCCATACACCGCGCCGATGCCGGTCGGCCCGAAGACCTTGTGGCCGGAGAACACGAAGAAGTCCGCGCCGATGTCCTGCACATTGACCCGCATGTGGGAGACCGACTGAGCCCCGTCCACCACCGCCACTGCACCCGCCTGGTGAGCGATCGCAACGATCTCCTTGACCGGCACGACGGTACCGAGGGCGTTGGAGACCTGGGTCACCGAGACGATCTTGGTGCGGCTGGTGAGCAGCTTGCGGAACTCGTCGAGCAACACCTGGCCCGTGTCGTCCACCGGGATCACCTTCAGCTTGGCACCCTTGGCGGCAGCGAGCTGCTGCCAGGGCACGATGTTGGCGTGGTGCTCCAGGTGGGAGACGATGATCTCGTCGCCCTCGCCGACGTTCTTCCAGCCCCAGGTCTTGGCGATCAGATTGATGCCTTCGGTCGCCCCGCGCACGAAGATGATCTCCTCCGTGGACGCCGCGCCGAGGAAGCGCGCCACCTTGCTGCGCGCCCCTTCGTAGGCGTCCGTCGCCCGTGCCGCCAGTTCATGTGCGGCGCGGTGGATGTTGGAGTTCTCGTGCTGGTAGAAGTAGGCCAGCCGATCGATCACCGCCTGCGGCTTGTGGGTCGTCGCGGCGTTGTCGAACCAGATCAGCTGTTTGCCGTTCACCCGCTCCTGCAGGATCGGGAAATCCCGGCGCACCGCCTGCACGTCGAAGGCTGGATGGGCCGATGGCTGGGGCTTGGGCGCTTCCGCCTGGCGGCTGGGTTCAAGCCCCGTGTCCAGGAAGTAGAAATGCCCGGGCGCGGTGGCCGTCGGCGCCGCGGCAGCACGCCGGTCGCCGGCGATCTCCGCCAGGATGGCATGCAGCTCGGCCTCGCCCGGCAGCCCGAAGGACTGCGGCACGACGCGGTTCTCGGCAACCGGCAGCGCGCCCTGCGGCGCCGACTGCACGGCACTCGCCTCCCCCAGGAAGTAATAGGGCGTGGACGGCGCGAGCGGCGGCGGCGACGCCGGCGGGCTGAAGGTCGGCAAGGCGGCCGCGTAGGCTTCGGGTACGCCGAGAGCGGGGTTGCCGGCCTTGCCGGCGGCGCCGGCGTGATCCAGCGGCACCGACTCGGCGGCGACCGGCGCCACCGGCGCGGCGGCCGTCAGCTGCGGGCCGACGTCGCCGAGGCGAATCTCCGGCGGCACCTCGGGCTGCGGCGCAGCGGCGCCGAAGCTGCCGACGCTGTTCGGCCCCGGCAGCCCGTTGGGCAGCGCGGCGAAGAACTCACCGGCCAGCCGGGCCAGCACGCTCTCGTCGGGCACGCCCGCCGGTGCGCTACCGCCCAGGGCCGCAAGCCCCTCACTTGTAGGTGTCGGGATAGTCATGGTACTTGCCGATCTCCACGTCATCGAGGACAGCCAGTGCGTCATCGGTCAGCACGGCCAGCGAGCAGTACAGCGAAATCAGGTAGGACGCGATGGCGTTGCGGTTGATACCCATGAAACGCACGGACAGGCCCGGGCTCTGCTCGCCGGCCAGGCCAGGCTGGAACAGACCGACCACGCCCTGACGCTTTTCGCCGGTGCGCAGCAGCAGGATCTTGGTCTTGCCGTCCTCGACGGGCACCTTGTCCGACGGGATAAGCGGGATGCCGCGCCAGGTCAGGAACTGAGAGCCGAACAGGCTGACGGTCGGGGGCGGCACGCCGCGGCGGGTGCATTCGCGGCCGAAGGCGGCGATGCCCAGCGGGTGGGCCAGGAAGAAGCCGGGCTCCTTCCACACCTTGGTGATCAGGTCGTCCAGGTCGTCCGGGGTCGGCGCTCCGGTCAGCGTGGAGATGCGCTGCTCGTCGGACACGTTGGCCAGCAGGCCGTAGTCCGGGTTGTTGATCAGTTCGCTTTCCTGACGCTCCTTGATGGTCTCGACGGTCAGGCGCAGCTGTTCCTTGATCTGGTCGTGCGGGCTGCTGTACAGGTCGGAGACGCGGGTGTGCACGTCGAGGATGGTGGTGACCGCGTTCAGGAAGTACTCGCGGGGCGCTTCGTCGTAATCAACGAAGGTTTGCGGCAGCTCGGACTCGTCACGCTGGGAGCACGCCACGCGCACGTCGCGGGGGTTCTTGACCTTGTTCAGGCGGTAGATACCGGCCTCGACCGGCAGCCATTGCAGCAGGTGCACCAGCCAGCGCGGGGAGATCGTGGACAGCTGCGGAACGGTTTTGGTGGCATTCGCCAACTGCCGGGCGGCATTGTCGCCAAGGGCAGTCGGAACATCGATATGGTCGGCCATGGGAGCTCCTTATGAATTAAAAATGGAATAGTTATGAAATCTGGAGATAAGCGAGTGTCGTTTCCGGACTCCTCAGCTTCAACCGGCTATAGACGGCAAAGGCCCGAGCGGCGGGCCTTGGCGAGGTGTTCGAGGGGTGCTGCCGGCATGATCTCGAGGGCAGCCGGGCAGGCCAGCCCACCCCTGTGGGGGGGGGGGTGTCGGGAGCCCGCCGGGGGGCGCCCCGCGCCCCGCGCCCCGGTTAGCCCCCCCCCAAACACAAACACCCGCCCACACGCACCACGCACCA
>NZ_JAYSDK010000005.1:0-62775 GCF_041914405.1 Zoogloea sp. | reverse complement strand
GGTGCTGCCGGCATGATCGCGTGGGCCGCGGGGCCGCCCCCCCCACCCCTGGGGGGGCTATTTCTTTCGCCCGCGGAGGTTCATCACGGCAATCCGGGCGAATGAATTCGCCCCCACAGATTCAAAGCCCCGAGTCTCAAAGCCCTCAGTCGCACAGCAATGCAAGCCCCCCTCGACAGGCCCGGCCCCTACTCCGCCGCCAATCCCTCGAAACGGGCGATCAGCGCAGACGCGGGCAAACCAAGCGCATAGGCCAGCTTGCCCACGGTGAGCAGGGAAGGCATGGCTTTGCCGCGCTCCAGGTCACCGACGTAGGTGCGGTTGAGGTCGGCATATTCGGCGAGTTGCTCCTGGGACCAGTCGCGCTCTTCGCGCAGGCGGCGCACCAGGGCGCCAAAGCGGTTGGCCAGGCCGGAGAGGCCGATGGATGTGAGCATGGGGTGGATCCTTGTATGAGTCGGTGCGGGCTCAGGGCCCCGGGGACGACTCCCCTGTGGGTCGGACTTCACGGCGGGTCCGCCGGCAGCCCGTCCCGCAGGAGAGCAGGAGCGTGTTCAGTCCTGGATCCACGGCAGGCCGCGCAGGCGCCAGCCGCCGAGCGTGCCGCGGCGCTGCTCGCCGTCGAGATCGCCCTCGAAGCCTTCGAGAATGTTGAACGCATTGACGAAGCCGGCCTTGGCGGCCGCTTCGGCGGCGGAGACGGAACGCTTGCCGCTGCGACAGAGGAAGACCACCACCGCATCCTTCTTGACCTTGGCTTCGAGCTCCTTCACGAAGCGCGGATTGCGGTTCATCGACGTGCCGGTCGCCCAGGCCACGTGGATGCCGGCCGGCACATGGCCGACGAACTTGCGCTCCTCGGCAGTGCGCACGTCCACCAGCACGGCGCGGCCGTCGCTGACGAGTTGCCAGGCATCGGTCGGCGTGAGGCCACCGGCATAGGCCAGGCCATCCGCCTGAGCCTGTTGGCGAGCGTGTTCGAGAAGGGTTTCGGCGATGTCGGCACTGCCGCTGGAGGGTGCTGTCGCACTGTCCGCAGAAGCCGAATCGATGGAGGCATCGAGCATGAGCGTTCTCCCGCAAGTGAATGGCCGGCACCTGATGTAGCCGGCTGACGGGAGAACATTAACGATCCGTTCCGGCGGAACGAACCAAGAAGATTTCAGAAGCCTTGCAGTCCGCGCCTCATATGCACTGCACGAATCCTGATAAGCACACCGCCCGCGACTGGCGCGGGCGATGGGCACGGGCTTGCTGGCGCCGAAGCAGGATGCGGTTTACTCGGCTTCGAAGACGAACTGCTGGGTTGCCACGATCTCGCCTTCGCTGGCCACGCACTTGTACTGCAGCATGGCGTTGCGTACCGCGGCGTGGAGGATCTTCGGCCCGGACAGGATCGTCACGTCCCGCACCGCTCCGCCGCGGATGACCGCCTGGGCCTTGACCACGCCGGTCACGCCCTCGGCACCGCGGGGCACTTCGGGACGCACCTGGGTCGGGCAACTGGCGGCCATCTCGGCGCGCACCGGCTTCGGCGCAGCCACCGGTGCCGGCGGCGCGGGCGGGGCCGGCGGCGCGATGACCGGCGGTTCGGCCGGCGGCGTTGGCGTCGCCGCGGCGATCACCGGCGCTGCCACCGGCGGCGCCACGTCTGGCGGCGGCACATAGGCCGGCGGGGGCGGCGCGTTCGGCTTGACCGTCGGCTCCACCTTCACCACCTTCGGTGGCGGGGGCGGCGGAGGCAGCGTCACCTCCTGGATCACCGCCGCCTCCAGCGGCTTCTTGATGACCTTGACGACTTCCCGGGCCAGGCCGGACACCAGCGCATAGCCGAGGACGACGTGCAGGCCGACGACGACGATCAGCCCGGTCGCCTTGCGCTCCGGCGCCTTGGGCTGAAAACTGTAGTTGCTTGCGGTGATCGCGTTCATTCTATGAATTGCTCGCTGCCAATGACACCAATCTTGCTCAAACCGACCCGCTTGGTCGCCGCCAGGATGCCCGCCACCACTTCGTAGCGGGCATGCCGGTCGGGCCGCAGATGGACTTCAGGCTGGGTCGCCAGCGCGGCCACATCCTTCATCTTCTGCTCCAGTTCGGCCCCGTTGGCCACCGGAACACCCTGCCAATGCACGATGCTCCGGGCGTCCACATCGATCTTCACGACTTCCGGTTTCACATCGCTGGGCGGCGGGGTGCCGACCGGCAGGTTCAGATTGACCGCATGCAACTGGATCGGGATCGTGATGATCAGCATGATCAGGAGCACCAGCATCACGTCGATGAGCGGCGTGGTGTTGATGTCCACCATCACCTCGGCGTCGCTGCTGCTGCTCGAACCTACGTTCATACCCATGATTTCACTCCCTTTCAGCCGCCACGGGCCGGCGGTTCGGTGATGAAGGCCACCTTGGCGATGCCGGCACGCTGGCACGCATACAGGATCTTGCCGACGCCTTCATACTGGGCCGTCAGGTCGCCGCGGATCTGAACCTCGGGCTGCGGACGCAGCGCGGAAACCTTCTTCAGATGCTCCACCAGCGCCCCGGTACTGGCGACCTTCGAATCCTGGATGAAAATGGCGTTGCTCTTGTCCACCGAGATGACCAGATTCTCGGGTTTGGACTCCCGGACCTCGACGGTTTCCTTCGGCAATTCGACCGCCACCGAGGTGGTGGCGACCGGGATGGTGATGAGGAAGATGATCAACAACACGAGCATCACGTCCACAAGCGGCGTGGTGTTGATCGCGTTGATCACGGCGTCGTCATCCCCATCGGCGGGTGCAGCACTGATGGCCATGGCTTCGTGCTCCGGCGCTCAGGCCTTGCTGGCGGAAGCCAGGATGACCGAGTGCAGGTCGCTGCCAAAGGCGCGGACGTCGTCCAGCACGCTCTTGTTGCGGCGAACCAGCCAGTTGTAACCCAGCACTGCCGGCACCGCGACAGCCAGGCCGATGGCGGTCATGATCAGCGCCTCGCCCACCGGGCCGGCCACCTTGTCGATGGACGCCTGGCCCGCCACGCCGATGGCGGTCAGTGCATGGTAGATACCCCACACCGTGCCAAACAGGCCGACGAAAGGCGCAGTGGAGCCGACCGTCGCCAGGAAGGCCAGGCCACCCTGCAGACGGCTCTGGATACGCTCGATGGCGCGCTGGATGCTGAGCGTCACCCACTCGTTGAAGCCGACATGCTGCAGCAGGCCGTCGTGCTTCTTGGTCGCCTCGATACCGGCTTCGGCGATGAAGCGGAACGGGCTGGAGCCTTCCAGGTTCTCGGCGCCCTGCTGCACGGAACCGGCGCTCCAGAAATTGTCGGTGGTCTTCTTGGCCTGGCGGCCGATCTTGGACTGCTCCAGCAGCTTCACGACGATGATGTACCAGCTACCGATACTCATGGACAGTAGGATCAGCAGCACGGTCTTGGTGATCGCGTCGCTGCCCTTCCACAGGGCCTCGAGGCCGTAGGGGTTATCGACGGACTCGGTGGCCGCCGGCTTGCCGGCGTGGAGGTCGGTGCCCACAGCGGCGGACGGTGCGGCGGCAGGCGCGGAAGACTCGGCCGGGGCCACGGCGGCGCTCGGCTGGGCCAGCACTGAACCGGAGAAGGAGGCACCCGAGGCGGCGATCATGACCGAAGCGATGACGGCCGAAATACGGGAACGTCCCTTGGTTATCTCAAAATTGAACATGCTAATTCTCCAAACAGATAAACAGGATCGGCAGGACACGGCACCGAAATATCAAGAAAAGAGGCAAAAGGCCGACAAACGGAATAAGCTAATTCACAATCAGAATAAGGAATTGCCGCCAGCAAAATCGAAAAAATGCCCTCTGAACGCACATCGCACGCTCCATGCCAGAATTAAAAACTCTTAAAAAACAAAACAATGCACCCCAATCCAAAAAAACCGGGAATTAACTTGCTGATCGCTCAGCACACTTGCTGGTGAACAGCCAACAGTTGTGCTGACAAAGGGGCAGATATGTATTTCAGAAATTCTTTGTTACTAACGGGGGAACTCGGTACCTACAATGAGCGCCAATAGAAACCCCCGGTCCGACGAAAAATGAACCACGCCCCGCACATCATTACATTCCCCGACCCCCGCTCGGTTTCCATGTCCATTCGTGCCAGCGCCGTGGTGTTCGCCGACCCGCGCTCGCTACAGCTGCTGTCCCTGATCGACCGGGTGGCCCCAAGCAACGCCAATATCCTGATCATTGGCGAAACCGGTACCGGCAAGGAGCTGGTGGCGCGCCAGGTTCATCTTTCCAGCCTGCGGGCAGGCCAGCCTTTTCTGGCCATCAATTGCGGCGCCTTTTCCGAAACCCTCTTCGAAAGCGAATTGTTCGGCTTTGAGAAAGGCGCCTTCACCGGGGCAATGAATTCCAAGGCCGGCTGGTTCGAGGCGGCCAATGGCGGCACCCTTTTCCTCGACGAAATCGGAGATCTGCCGCTGCCGATGCAGGTCAAGCTGCTGCGCGTGCTGCAGGAGGGCGAAGTGGTGCGCATCGGGGCGCGCAAGCCGGTCAAGGTGGACGTACGCCTGATCGCGGCGACCAACGTGGACCTGGAAAAAGCGGTCGCCGAGGGCCGCTTCCGGGAGGATCTCTATTACCGGCTGAAAGTCGTCTCCCTCGATCTTCCAATTCTGCGGGAACGTCCGCGCGACATCATTCCGCTGGCCCGCCATTTCATCCACAAATACGCCACGCGCCTGGACATCACCGAACCGGGCATTTCCCCGCAGGCGGAACGGGCCCTGCTCGAATACCAATGGCCGGGCAATATCCGCGAGCTCGAAAACGTCATTCACCGGGCCCTGCTGGTTTTCCACGGCAGGCAGATCGAGGCGGAAGACCTGCACCTTCTGGGCCCCCAGATCGACCGCACGCCGCGCGATCAGCCGGCCACCCCGGCCGACCTGGAGGATTCATTCACGCGCTATTTGAAAAACCTTTTCGAGGAAGGCAAGGAAGGCCTGTTCGACCATATCGTCGATCACACCATCAATACCGCCTACGAATGGGAACACCTCAACCAGGTCCGCACCGCTCGGCTGCTCGGCATTTCCCGCAATGTGCTGCGCACCCACCTGAAGCGCATGCAATTGATCGACTGAAAAAATGGCCGGCAAATCCTACGTCGACGCCAATTACCGCTTCATCGCCGCCTACCAGGAAATAAACGCCCGCATCGCCCAGCGCCAGCAAGCGCTGGCGCTTTATGTGACGCTGGTCGTCAGCATGCTGGCGGCCCTCGTCGCCCTGAAGCCCGGCGTGATTGCCGGGCATGTGCCGGTCGAATGGCTGATCCTGGGTTTTCCAGTGGCATCTACCTGCCTGGCCTTTCTCAATTTCAAGGCCGAGCGGGCCATCACCAATCTGCGCCGTTTCGTGTCGTCGCTGGAACGACTGGAGCTCGATAGCCACGGCCTGCCCAGCTACAACACCGATCCGCAATGGGCTGCAGTTGCCAACAAGGCCCGGCGCTTTCACGACTTCGCGGCCGCCGTGCTGGTGGCAGGCGGCAATGGCATCGGCCTGGCGGCCGGCCTCAGCATCTATCCCGAGCGCCTTGGCGAGAATGTTCCGCTGCTCGGCTCGGCGGTCCTGATCAGCCTGCTGTCCCTGACGGCCCTTTTGCTCAGCCCGAAATGGAGTTTCCGTCCGGACGAATAAGCCCGTGCCTGCTGGGCAGCCAACAGCCCCACAACAGCCATGCTGGCAAATCAACCCATTTCGGCCAGCACTGAACCCTGCGTCAATTTCCTGCCAATCCAGTCACATGACGACGAAAAAACACCGGCGAGCACAGGATTCCCGGCGTCGGCGCGGCCAAATCGAATCTGGAATAGTTTTTCTCGAAAAGAGAAAAAAGAGCGGCACGAAACCTGCAATACCGCCAGCAAACGAATTGCCCTCCGGCCCTGCGAATTGCTCCGGTGCGCTCGATTACGCACCGACATCCGATACCCGCCATGAAAAAGAAAGTCATCTGGACCTCGATCGCTGTCCTGCTCGCCGCCACAGCAGGGACAGCCACCTATTACCGTTCCGGTGAGGCCGCCGAAACCAAAAAGGCCGAAGCCGGCCCGCGTGGCGACGGCCCCCGTGGCGAAGGACCGCGGGGCAAGGGCGGGCGCAACCGGGACTTCGGCAACCGCCCGGTTCCCGTCCAGACCGCCGCGTCCCGCGCCGGCGATATCGACGTGAATGTGAACGCCATCGGCACCGTCACCGCCCTCAACACCGTGACGATCAAGCCCCGCGTGGATGGACAGTTGCAAAAGATCGCCTTCGGCGACGGCCAGCAGGTCAAGGCCGGCGACCTGCTTGCGGAAATCGACCCACGCCCCTTCAAAGCCGCCTTCGACCAGGCTAGCGGCCAGTTGCAGCGCGACGAGGCCCTGCTCGCCAACGCCCGCCTCGACCTGGAGCGCTACCGCGGCCTGCTCGCCAAGGACTCCATCGCCCGCCAGCAGGTGGATGCCCAGGAGGCTCAGGTACGCCAGCTGGAAGGCACCGTGCTGGCCGACCGGGCGCTGGTGGACACCGCGCGCCTCAACCTCGGCTTCACCAAAGTCACCGCGCCGGTGGCTGGCACCCTCGGCCTGCGCCAGGTAGACGCCGGCAACATGGTCCGCGCCGCCGACGCCAGCGGCCTGGTGGTCCTCACCCAGACCCAGCCGATCACCGTGCTGTTTTCCATTCCCTCCACCAATCTGCCGGCCGTGCAGGCCCAACTCAAGAAGGGCAAGGGGCTCAGCGTGGAAGCCTGGGACCGGGACGGCCGCACCAAGCTGGCAGGTGGCCACCTGGTCAGCACCGACAACCTGATCGACACCAGCACCGGCACGGTCAAGCTGAAGGCCCAGTTCGACAACAAGGACGGTGCCCTCTTCCCCAACCAGTTCGTCAGCGCCCGCCTGCGCGTGGATACCCGCCACGACGCGGTGCTGGTGCCCTCGGCGGCCATCCTGAAGGGCAACCAGGGCAGCTTCGTTTACGTGATCAACGAGCAGGACAAGACCGCGAGCATGCGCCCGGTGGTTACCGGCCCCGGCACCGCCGACACCGTCGCCATCGAGTCGGGCCTGTCGGTCGGCGAGAAGATCGTCGTGGACGGCGTGGACCGCCTGCGCGACGGCGCCCCGGTGGAACTCTCCTCGCCCGAGGGGCGCCAGGGCGGCGGCCGCCATCGTGGCGAAGGCGCCCGCAACGAGGCCAAGCAGGGCACCGATCACGGCGGCGACGGCGAGCGTCGCAACGAACGCAAGAAGCCGGCATGAACCCGTCGCGCACCTTCATCCTCCGCCCGGTCGCCACCTCGCTGCTGATGGTGGCGATCCTGCTGGTCGGCCTGATCGCCTACAAGATTCTGCCGGTGTCGGCGCTGCCCGAGGTGGAATACCCGACGATCCAGATCGTCACCCGCTACCCGGGCGCCAGCCCGGAGGTCACCACCTCGGCGATCACCGCGCCGCTGGAACGCCAGTTCGGCCAGATGCCGGGCCTCAAGCGCATGTCGTCCACCAGCGGCGAAGGCATCTCGGTCATCACGCTGCAGTTCGACCTGTCCCTGGCGATGGACGTGGCGGAGCAACAGGTGCAGGCCTCCATCGCCAACGCCAACAGCTTCCTGCCGCAAGACCTGCCGATGCCGCCGGTGTACAGCAAGGTCAATCCAGCCGACGCACCCATCCTGACCCTCGCCGTCAGCTCGTCCAGCCTGCCGCTGGCCAAGCTGGCCGACCTGGTGGATACCCGCGTGGCAATGAAGATCTCCCAGCTGCCGGGCATCGGCCTCGTCACCATCGGCGGCGGGCTGCGCCCTGCGGTGCGTGTGCAGGTCAATCCCCAGGCCCTGGCCTCGGCCGGCCTCAGCCTGGAGGACGTACGCAGCGCCATCGCCAACGCCAACGTGAACATGGCCAAGGGCAGCTTCGACGGCCCGGTGCGCGCCACCACGCTGGACTCCAACGACCAGCTCAAGTCCGCCGACGACTACCGCAACCTGACCATCGCCTGGAAGAACGGCGCGCCGATCCGCCTGTCCGACGTGGCCGAAGCCGTCGAGGGCGCCGAGAACACCCGCCTCGCCGCCTGGGCCGACCGCAATCCGGCGGTGATCATCAACATCCAGCGCCAGCCCGGCGCCAACGTCATCGAGACCGCCGAGCGCGTGCGTGCGCTCTTGCCACAACTGGAAGCCGACCTGCCCACCTCCGTGGATCTGCGCCTGCTCACCGACCGCACAACCTCGATCCGCGCCTCGGTGCACGACGTGCAGTTCGAACTCGCCCTGGCCGTGGCGCTGGTGGTCGGCGTGATCTACCTGTTCCTGCGCAGCCTGCCGGCCACCGTGATCCCGGCCGTCGCCGTGCCGCTGTCGCTGGTCGGCACCTTCGCGGTGATGTATCTGGCGGGCTTCAGCATCAACAACCTGACCCTGATGGCGCTGACCATCGCTACCGGCTTCGTCGTGGACGACGCCATCGTGATGATCGAGAACATCAGCCGCCACGTGGAAGAAGGCGAGACGCCGCTGGAAGCGGCCCTGAAGGGCGCGAAGCAGATCGGCTTCACGATCATCTCGCTCACCGTTTCGCTGATCGCCGTGCTGATCCCGCTGATCTTCATGGCCGACGTGGTCGGGCGCCTGTTCCGCGAGTTCGCCATCACCCTGGCGGTGTCGATCCTGATCTCCGCGGTGGTGTCGCTGACCCTCACGCCGATGATGTCGGCGCGCCTGCTCAAGCCCCTCGGCCACCGCCCCGACGACAACGGCGCCGTCTTCCAGGCCATCGTGGACCGCTACGCACGCATGCTCACCTGGGTGCTCGACCGCCAGGGCCTCACCCTGCTGGTGGCCGTCGGCACCCTCACGCTGACGGCGCTTCTGTATGTCTTCATTCCCAAGGGCTTCTTCCCGGCCCAGGACACCGGGCTGATCCAGGCCATTTCCGACGCCCCGCAGGACATCTCCTTCAGCGCGATGGCCGAGCGCCAGCACGCCTTGGCGGACATCGTGCTGGAAGACCCGGCGGTGGACAACCTGTCGTCCTTCATCGGCGTGGATGGCACCAACACCACCCTCAACAGCGGGCGCATGCTGATCAAGCTGAAGCCCAAGGACGAACGCAATGCCGACGTCGGCGAGGTGATCCACCGCCTGCAGGAACGCCTGCAGGTGCGCCGCCCCGACACCAAGCTGTACATGCAGCCGGTGCAGGACCTCTCCATCGAGGACCGCCTGTCGCGCACCCAGTACCAGTTCAGCCTGGAAAGCACCAACGAGGCCCAGCTCGCCCAGTGGTCCGGACGCCTGCTGGACAAGCTGCGCGGCCTGCCCGAACTGGCCGACGTGGCCAGCGACCTGCAGGACCAGGGCACCCAGGCCTTCGTGGATATCGACCGGGACAGCGCCGGCCGCCTCGGCATCACTCCGGCGGCCATCGACAACGCGCTGTACAGCGCCTTCGGCCAGCGCCAAGTGTCCAACATCTTCACCCAGTCGGCGCTCTACCGGGTGGTGCTGGAGGTGGCGCCGGACTTCCAGCGCAGCCCGGCGGCCCTCGAACACATCTACGTGCCGGCCGCCAACGGCCGCACCGTGCCGCTGTCATCGGTGGCGCGGATCAGCGAGCGCAAGACGGTGCTGGCGGTGAATCACGTCGGTCAGTTCCCGGCGGTGACCCTGTCCTTCAACCTCGCCCCGGGCGTGGCGCTGGGCGACGCGGTCAAGGCAATCCACGCCGCCGAGGCCGAGCTGGGCCTGCCGCGCAACATCCGCAGCAGCTTCCAGGGCGCTGCGCTGGCCTTCCAGGCCTCGCTGGACAACACCTTGCTGCTGATCCTGGCCGCGGTGGTGACGATGTACATCGTGCTCGGCGTGCTCTACGAGAGCTACATCCACCCGATCACCATCCTGTCCACGCTGCCGTCGGCCGGCGTCGGCGCGCTGCTGGCCCTGCTGGTGTCCGGCCACGAGCTAGGGATGATCGGCATCATCGGGATCATTCTGCTGATCGGCATCGTCAAAAAGAACGCCATCATGATGATCGACTTCGCGCTGGAGGCCGAGCGGGAGCGCGGCCTGTCGCCCCGCGAGGCGATCTACGAGGCCTGCCTGCTGCGCTTCCGGCCGATCCTGATGACCACTCTCGCCGCGCTGCTCAGCGCGCTGCCGCTGATGCTCGGCAACGGTGTCGGCTCCGAGCTGCGCCAGCCGCTGGGCATCACGATGGTCGGCGGCCTGCTGGTCAGCCAGGTGCTGACGATCTTCACCACCCCGGTGATCTACCTGGCCTTCGACCGCAGCGCCCGGCGCTGGAAGGAAGCCTGGGCATGAGCAGGCACGCGCCGAGGGCGAATGAATTCGCCCCTACAATTTGCGCGCCCCTCCCCCGTGGGGGCGAATTCATTCCCCCACGGACACCATCGAACCCACCAGGGGCGAGTGAATTCGCCCATGCGGTTTGCGACGCCCCCCCCATGGAAATGTCCCGTGGGGGCGAATTCATTCGCCCGCGGACGCCGTCGAACTCACCAAGGGTGAATGAATTTGCCCCCACCGGGTGGGAGGATCGCCAATGAGCATCGCCTCGATCTTCATCCGGCGCCCGGTCGCCACTTCCCTGCTCGGCCTGGCCATCGCGCTGGTCGGGCTGGTGGCCTACAAGCTGCTGCCGGTGGCCGCCCTGCCGCAGGTGGATTACCCGACCATCTCGGTGTCGGCCAACCTGCCCGGCGCCAGCCCGGAAACCATGGCTGCCACCGTCGCGACGCCACTGGAGCGGGCCTTCGGCACCATCGCCGGGGTTACCGAGCTGACCTCCACCAGCACCCTCGGCAGCACCCGCATCACCGTCCAGATGGACCTGGACCAGGACGTGGAAACCGCCGCCAAGAGCGTGCAGGCCGCCATCAACGCGACCCGCCCGCAACTACCCAGCGGCATGGCCGGCAACCCCAGTTACCGCAAGATCAACCCGGCCGACGCGCCGGTGCTGATCCTGGCAATGACCTCCGACTCAGTCTCGCGGGCGGCGATGTACGACTTCGCCTCCACAGTGCTGGCCCAGCGCCTGTCCCAGGTGAAGGGCGTCGGCCAGGTCAACCTGGGCGGCGGCTCGCTGCCGGCGGTACGCGTGGAGGTCGATCCTGCCACCCTCGCCTCCGCCGGCATCGGCGTGGAGAGCGTCCGCCAGGCCATCGACAACGCCAACGTCAATCGCCCCAAGGGCAGCCTGGAAGGCGGCCAGCGCCACTGGCAACTCGGCGCCAGCGACCAGGCCAGCAAGGCCGCCGATTACATCCCGACCATCGTGTCGTGGAAGAACGGCGCCGCGGTGCGTCTGCAGGATGTGGCCCGCGTCAGCGACGCCGAGCAGGACACCCGCAACACCGGCATCGCCGACGGCAAGCCGGCGGTGATCCTGCTGATCAACCGCCAGCCGGACGCCAACGTGATCGAGACCGTCGAGCGGGCGATGGAAGTGCTGCCGATGCTGCGCGAGGAGCTGCCCCCCGGCGTGAAGCTCGACGTGGTGGCCGACCGCACCGTCACCATCCGCGCCTCCCTGCGCGAGGTGCAGCACACGCTGCTGCTGTCGGTGGCGCTGGTGATCATGGTGGTCTTCCTTTTCCTGCGTAACGTGCGCGCGGCGATCATCCCCAGCGTCGCAGTGCCGGTGTCCCTGCTCGGCACCTTCGCAGTGATGTACCTGGCCGGCTTTTCGCTCAACAACATCTCGCTGATGGCGCTGGTGATCGTCACCGGCTTCGTCGTCGATGACGCGGTGGTGGTGCTGGAGAACGTCAGCCGCCACATCGAGGCCGGCATGAAGCCCTTCGACGCGGCCCTCAAGGGCGCCCGCGAAGTGGGCTTCACGGTGCTGTCCATGAGCCTGTCGCTGATCGCGGTGTTCCTGCCGATCCTGCTGATGGGCGGCATCATCGGACGCTTCTTCCGGGAGTTTGCGGTGACCCTGTCGGCGGCCATCCTGGTGTCGCTGGTGGTGTCCCTGACCCTTACCCCGATGATGTGCGCACGCCTGCTGCGCGCCCATCCCAAGCCCGCGCCGGACGCCCGCCCCGGCTTCGGCAGCCGCCTGATGGATGGCGTGCTGCGCGGCTACGGGCGCAGCCTGCGGGTGGTCCTCGACCACCCATGGCTCACCCTCGGCGTACTGCTCGGCACCATGGCCTTCAATGTGTACCTCTACGGCGTGGTGCCGAAGGGCTTCTTCCCGCAGCAGGACACCGGCCGCATCATGGGCTTCATCGACGCCGACCAGCGCACGTCCTTCCAGTCCATGCGCGGCAAGCTGGAGCATTTTGCAGCCATCGTCGGGCGCGATCCGGCGGTCGCCAACGTGGTCGGCTACGCCGGCGGCAGCGGCGGCCCGCGCGGCGGTGGCGGCATGATGTTCGTCACCCTCAAGCCGCTGGCCGAACGCGACGCCAGCGCCGACGAGGTGATCGCTCGCCTGCGCGGCAAGCTCGGCCATGTGCCCGGCGCCAGCCTGTTCCTCGTGGCCGCGCAGGACATCCGGATGGGCGGGCGGATGTCCAACGCCCAGTACGAGTTCACGCTGCAGGCCGACTCGCTGAAGGATCTGAAGACCTGGGAGCCGCGCATCCGCGACGCGATGCGCAAACTGCCCCAGCTGGAGGACGTCAATTCCGACCGCCAGGACAAGGGCGAGCAGACCTTCCTGAGTATCGACCGGGACGCGCTGGCCCGCCTCGGCCTCAACCAGCGCCTGGTCAATGCAACCCTCAACGATCTGTTCGGCCAGCGTCTGGTGTCCACCATCTACGGCCCGCTCAACCAGTACCGGGTGGTGCTGGAGGCGCCGCCCGCCTATCTGCAGGGGCCCGAGGTGCTCAACGACCTGTTCTTCGTCAGCCCGGCCGGCGCCCGCGTGCCGCTGGCCGCCTTCGCCCGCTGGGAGGCCGGCCCCACCCCGCTGGCGGTCAACCATCAGGGCGGCAGCGTGGCGACGACGATCTCCTTCAACCTGCCCCTCGGCACATCGCTGTCGGAGGCTACCGACGCGGTGCGCCAGGAGATGGCCCGCATCGGCGTGCCGACCTCAGTGCACGGAAGCTTCCAGGGCAACGCCAAGGCCTTCCAGGCCTCGCTGCAAAGCCAGCCGCTGCTGATCCTGGCGGCCATCGTGGCGGTGTACCTGATCCTCGGCATCCTCTATGAGAGCCTAATCCACCCGCTCACCATCCTGTCCACGCTGCCGTCGGCCGGGGTCGGGGCGATCCTGGCGCTGCTGCTGTTCAAGACCGAGTTCGGCATCATTGCGCTGATCGGCGTGATCCTGCTGATCGGCATCGTCAAGAAGAACGCCATCATGATGGTGGACTTCGCCATCGACGCCGAGCGCAGCCGCGGCCTGGCGCCGCGGGAGGCCATCTTCGAGGCCTGCCAGCTGCGCTTCCGGCCGATCATGATGACCACCCTGGCGGCCCTGTTCGGCGCGCTGCCGCTGGCCTTCGGCGTCGGCGACGGCGCCGAGATGCGCCAGCCGCTGGGCATCACCATCGTCGGCGGGCTGATCCTCAGCCAGTTGCTGACCCTGTACACCACTCCTGTCGTGTTCCTGCAGCTCGACCGCCTGCGCCGCGCCGCCGGCCGCTGGCGCTCGGCCCGACTGGCCATCGCCCGGCCCTGAGCCTCCCCCATTTCTGCCATGCCTTTCTCCATGAAGCACAGCCTCCTCGTCTCCCTCAACCTGCTCGCCCTCGCCGGCTGCGCCGTCGGCCCTGACCACCACCGCCCGGAGGCCGCCGTACCGGCCCAGTTCCGCGAAGCCGCCGGCTGGAAGCTGGCCGACCCCGGCAACGGCCCGCAGGCCGGCGAATGGTGGAAACGCTTCGGCGACGCCCAGCTCGACGCGCTGGTGGACGAAGCCGGCCGCGCCAACCAGAACATCCGCATCGCCGAGGCGCGCTACCGCCAGGCCAGCGCCCTGCTCGACGCCGCCCAGGCCCAGTATTTCCCGACCCTCGGCAGCAACCTGGCGGTGACTCGCAGCCAGGGCGCCACCACCAGCACCGGCAGCACCGCCAACATTCCGGCCCGCAACACCAGCAGGCTGTCCCTCACCGCCAGCTGGGAGGCCGACCTGTGGGGCCGCATCGCGCGGACCAACGAGGCCAGCGCGGCCAGTGCCGCGGCTGTGGCCGCCGATCTGGCCGGCGCGCGACTGAGCGCCCAGGCCGCCGTCGTACAGGCCTACCTGCAACTGCGCATCAACGACGCCCAGCACGCCCTGCTGGTACGTACCGTGGCGGCCTACAAGCGCTCCGCCGAGATCACCCGCAACCGCTTCGATGCAGGCGTTGCCGCCCGCGCCGACGTCACCCAGGCCCAGGCCCAGCTGAAGACCGCCGAGGCCCAGCTGATCGACCTGGACGTGCAGCGCAAGCAGCTCGAACACGCCCTCGCGGTATTGACCGGACGCGCACCCGGCGAACTGGTGCTGGCCCCGGCCACCGCCATTCCTCCACTTCCCGCAGTACCCGGCGTACTGCCGTCCGCGCTGCTCGAACGACGCCCCGACATCGCCGCCGCCGAACGGCGCGTCGCCGCCGCCAACGCGCAGATCGGTGTCGCCCAGGCAGCCTTCTTCCCGACCCTGACCCTCGGCGCCAGCGGCGGCACCCAGAGCAGCGCGCTGCAGCGGGTGTTCTCGCTGCCCAACCATTTCTGGTCCCTCGGCCCCAACCTGGCCCTGACCTTGTTCGATGCCGGCGCCCGCAACGCCAAGAAGGCCCAGGCTGTCGCCGCCTGGGACGAAACCGTCGCCAATTACCGCCTGACCGTGCAGACCGCCTTCCAGGAGGTGGAAGACAACCTCGCCGCGCTGCAAACCCTCGAAGCCGAGGCGGCAGCCCAGGCCGAGGCCCTGGCCGCCGCGACCGAAACCCTCGAACTGGTGAACAACCAGTACCTGGCCGGCACCGTCAGCTACCTCAACGTGACCAACGCCCAGACTGTCGCCCTCAATGCCGAGCGCGCCCGCCTCGACATCATGGTGCGCCGCCTGAGCGGCAGCGTGGCCCTCTTCAAGGCCGTCGGCGGAGGCACCCTGTGATTGCGCAGCCGTCCTGTAGCCCGGGCGCCGGCCCGACTTGAAAAACCGGATTTCTTCCCCACATCCAGGAGCAAACATGAACCGTCAACGCATCTGGGATCTCCCCACCCGTCTCTTCCACTGGTCGCTGGTGGCCAGCGTCGCCTTCGCCTACGTGTCCGGCAAGATCGGCGGCAACCTCATCGAATGGCACGGCCGTGCCGGCTACCTGATCGTCGGCCTGGTGATCTTCCGCATCGTCTGGGGCTTCGTGGGCTCCGCCACAGCCCGCTTCAGCAACTTTGTACGCGGCCCCGGCGCAATCCGCGCCTACCTGCGCGGCGAATGGCGCGGTATCGGTCACAACCCGATCGGCGCCCTGTCGGTGCTGGGCCTGCTGGCCCTGGTCGGGGCCCAGGCCGCCACCGGCCTGTTCACCAACGACGACATCGCCTTCCAGGGCCCCTTTGCCGACCTGGTCGGCAAGGACGCCTCCGACAGCTTCCACTCCTGGCACGCCTGGCTGCAGAACGGCCTCCTCGCGCTGATCGTCCTGCACGTGGGCGCCATCGCCTTCTACCTGCGGGTCAAGGGCGAAAACCTGGTCAAGCCGATGATCACCGGCTGGAAGGACGTGGACGCCCACACTCCGGTCCACGCCCACCATGCCAAGCGTGGCGGCGGTCTGGTAGCCTTCATCCTCTCGCTGCTGATCGCTGGCGGCGCCACCTACGCGGTGGCCGGCGGACTGCTGCCGACCCCCGCAGCAGCCCCGGCCCAACCGGCCGCCACCTCCACTACTCCCGCCTGGTAATCGCCCCATGAAAAAGCGCCTGATCGGAACCCTGCTGGCCCTGGCCTTCTGCGGCACGGCACTCGCCGACGCCCCGCAACCGAGCCTCACGCCGACCTCCGAGCAGGCGCAAGCGGCGTACCTCAGCTCGATGTTCCTGAGCCGCTACCACTATGCGGCCAAGCCCCTCGACGATGCGCTGTCGGAGAAGATCTTCGACGCCTACCTGAAGTCCCTCGACCCGGAACGCGTGTTCTTCACCCAGGTCGACATCGACGGCTTCGCCGACCTTCGCACCCAGCTCGACGACGCCATCCTGCAGGGCGACCTGGAAGGCCCCTTCACGATCTTCCGCCGCTACCAGGCGCGCTCCGCCGAGCGCCTCGCCTACGCCCGCAAGCAGCTCGCTGAGGGCTTCGACTTCAGCGTGGACGAGAGCTATCCCCTCGACCGCAGCAAGGCGCCCTGGCCGAAGGACGACGCCGAGGCCCAGGACCTGTGGCGCAAGCGCGTCAAGAACGACTGGCTGCGCCTGCGCCTGGCCGGCAAGGAAGACAAGGCGATCCGCGAAACCCTCGAGAAGCGCTACGACAACTTCATCGCCCGGAGCGCCAAGAACAAGAGTGACGACGTCTTCCAGATCTTCATGAACGCCTATGCCGGCGCCATCGAGCCGCATACCAGCTATCTCGGGCGCGGCTCGGCGGACTCCTTCGACATCGCCATGCGCCTGTCCCTGGTGGGCATCGGCGCGGTACTGCAGGAGCGCGACGACTACATCACGATCCGCGAACTGACCCCCGGTGGGCCGGCCGCGCGCTCCGGCAAGCTGGCGGTCGGCGACCGCATCGTCGGCGTAGCCCAAGGCGAAGGCGCACCGATGGCCGATCTGGTCGGTGCCCGTGTGGACGAGGCGGTCAAGCTGATCCGCGGCACCAAGGACACCCGCGTGGTCCTCGACATCCTACCTGCCAACAGCGGACCGGACGGCCGCCACAAGACCATCGTGCTGGTCCGCGACAAGATCAAGCTGGAGGAGCAGGCCGCCAAGAAATCCATCTCCCGCGTCGACCTGAACGGCAAGAACCTGCGCGTCGGCGTCATCACCCTGCCCGCCTTCTACGAGGACTTTGAAGGCCGCCGCCGTGGCGACAAGGACTACCGCAGCGCCAGCCGCGACGTGGCCCGCCTGATCGGCGAGCTGAAGAAGGAGCGCGTGGACGGCCTGATCCTCGACCTCCGCGACAACGGCGGCGGCTCCCTGCGCGAAGCCGTCGAACTGACCGGCCTGTTCATCGACACCGGCCCGGTCGTCCAGCAACGCAATTCGGAAGGCCAGATCGAGGTGGAAAGCGACGAGCGCGCCGGCGCCGCGTGGGACGGCCCGCTGGCGGTGATGATCAACCGCGGTTCGGCCTCCGCATCGGAAATCCTCGCTGCTGCGCTGCAGGACTACGGCCGCGCGCTGCTGATCGGCGAGCCGAGCTTTGGCAAGGGCACCGTGCAGACCCTCATCGACCTGGACGAAGTCGCCAAGAGCAAGAAGCCCCAGCTCGGCGAACTGAAGATGACCATCGCCCAGTTCTTCCGCATCAATGGCGGCACCACCCAGCTCAACGGCGTGACGCCCGACATCCGCTTCCCGTCCGCCTTCGAGGCCAAGGAGTTCGGCGAGACCGGCTTCGACAACGCGCTGCCGGCGATCCAGATCCCGCCCGCCAGCTACAAGCCCGCCTCCGACCTGCAGGCCATCCTGCCCGACCTGCAACGGCGCCACGAGGCCCGCGCCAGCAAGGACAAGGCGCTGCGCGAACTGGCCGAGGACGTGGCCGAGGCCCTCAAGCTGCGCGACAAGCAGGAGCTCTCCCTGCAGGAAGAGGAACGCAAACGGGAAAAGGAAACCCGCGAGGCACGCTTGCGCCAGCGCGCCGGCGCCGAAGCCGCCGCCCACCTGGGCGATGACGGCCTGCAGGGCGGCGAGCGGAGCCTGCGTGCCGAGCTCGACTCCGAAAAGGCCCTCAAGGGCCGCAAGGACGTCCTGCTGCAGGAGGCCACCCGCATCGTCGGCGACGAGATCGAACTCCTCGCTCCCCGGCGCCGCATGGCCCAGGGCAACGACGCGCCGGTCCGGCGCTGAGGCCAGACACTCACCGTAGGGGCGAATTCATTCGCCCCTACGGTTGGCTTTCCCGTCTTCAAGGGCAATTCGTCGGCACTGCCAGCGCCTCGGCCGGGCCATCCCGGGCGAAATCCGGCGGTGGTTTAAGGCAATAGACACGCCCCGACTCGGTGGTGATCCGCAGGATGCCGCCACCGAGTTGCTCCTCCCCTGCCGGCCGCTTGCGCAGGGCCCGGTCGAGTTCGGGCAGCACGGCTCGATCAGCCGCAGCCGCACGTCCGCCGGCGCCCCTCAATCCCCCCTCCGCACCGTCCCTCGCGGCCTCGCGGCCGATATCCCGCGCCATGCGGCGGGCACTGTCGAGAAGGTCCGCGCTGACCGGCGCCCGTGACGACTCGGTAACAGACGCCGCAGGCGCCGATGTGGGCGGGGCAAGCGGCGCAGACGGTACCGGCATGGCCATCGGCGGCGCGGGCACGGCCGCCTGGGCACCACGCGGGCTGCGGGACAGCGGCCCGCGCTCCGGAGCGAACTGCGACTGAGGCGACTCGGGCGGCCGCGCAGACTGCGCGACCGTAGCTGGTGCTGGCACGCGCCAGCTCACGCGCAACGGAGGCAGCTCTAGCCGCGAGGCCGGCGCCGGCAGCGTCAGCGCGAGGCCGAGCAACCCATGCAGCACCACCGCCAGCAGCAGATAGGGCGCCAGGTGCCTCAACGCAGCGCCATCGGTACCGTGCCGCGGCAAGGCACCAACAAGGTCTAGCGGTTCAGTTCGCGAGACGCCTGCTGGCGGCACCCTGCGGGTCAAGCACATAGGCAACCTGCGGATCACGCCGCGTGCCCAGGCTATGCCAGCCGGCGGGCCACGGCATCCACGTCCGAGACCCGTCCCTGCCGGACATGCACGCCGACGGTCATGACGTTAATGGCGAGTCGCCGCATCCCAGTGCTCGACGATGCGCCCATCCCGGACGCGGAACAGGTCGAACCAGGTGGACGTGTAGGTTTTGCCGGCCTCGCGGGGGTCCGGGTATTCGCGCACGAAGCTCAGCAGCACCAGTTCGCCCTCGGCGACGATGCTGACGATGGGCGTGCGCACACGGGCCTCGATCGGTTTCGGCTTGGCCACCTTGCCGAAGAACTCGACGAAGCCGGCCCGCCCGGTAGGCACCCGCGGGTTGTGCTGGACATAGGACTCCGCCAGGTATTTGTCGGCCAGTTCCAGATGTCCGCCCTCGAACACCTCGCGCCAGAAATCGTAGACCAGGCGCTTGTTGGCGGCCTGGCGCGGGTCGGCGCTGGCCAGCAGCGCGTCATGGTCAGGATTACCGGTGACCGGCTCCGAGGCAGCCACCTGGCCGACGCTGAGCAGGCCCATCAGTGCCAGGGCAAGGAGATTGTTTTTCATTTGTTCGTCATTTTACGGAAGATCATCAAGCGCCATACAACCCAACTTGCATCGCAATGCGGCGGCGGCCGTGTGGCCGGGCCGTTTGTGCAGCAACTTCCGCGCCTGCCAATTCAGGCCCCGCCTGCGGCGACGCATCCTCCGCAGCTGTTGAAATCCGCGAAACCCGGTTGCCCGGCTGTCCCGCTGGCAACAGCCGGTGGGGCCCAGGCACCGGGCAGACCTTCCCACCACGTTTCCACGACCTTGCCGGGCATGGGCGGCGCGCACTTGTTTCTCAAGGCATTTATGGCGATGCAACAAAGAGGCTTAGCTATCGGCATCGACGATGGCCCCGGAATTGCTGGAGGTGCGCAACCGCGAACAGGAGAACCGCCATGTCCCATCCCATCTGCCGCGCCAGCCGCTTGCCGGCCCTCGCGCTGATCGCCCTGCTGGCCGGCAACAGCTTACCGGCCCATGCCCACCACGCCTTCGCCGCCGAATTCGACGCTGACCAGCCGCTGGAACTGAAGGGCACCGTCACCAAGGCCAAGTGGGTCAATCCCCACAGCTGGCTGTATTTCGACGTCAAGAATCCGGACGGCACCGTGACCAACTGGGGCGTCGAGTTCGGCGCGCCCTTCACTCTGGCCCAGAAGGGGCTGACCAAGGCCGAGCTTCCGCCCGGCACCGAAGTCCGCGTGAAGGGCTACAAGGCCAAGAACGGCGGCCCCTTCGGCTACTCGGTGTCGGTCGCGCTGGCCGACGGGCGGAGCTTCCAGACCGGCGGCGCGCAGGACGTACCCACCGCCACCCGCTGAGGCCGCTCACCGCCCCCATCGCCCATGCCCCGCGGCGCCTTCCCCCGCATCGGCAGCCGGAACCTGCTCGCCTTCGCCCTCGCCACCCTGCTGGGGGCCGGCACCCTGTCCGTCGCGTCGACCGCCGGCGCCCTCCTGCTCGAATGGACCCGCAGCCTGGACCCCGACACCGGCAGCCTGCTGCGACCAGCGCTGGTGGTACTGGCAGGCGTGTTCCTGGGCCTCGGCGTGCTGCTGCGGCGCCAGCGCAGCGGCCGTCGCAAACCCTGAGTAGGCACAGGCCAACCGACTCCCCGAGCCATCCTCACACCTCAACGCCCCAGTCCGAGCTGATGACCACAACCAACACCCGGCGGGCCTTCGGCCTCGCCCTCCTGTGCGCCACGCTGGCCACGGCCCTGCCGCCGCTGGCCGGCGCCGCCGGCAACACGGCCGCCAAGGCGCCCCGCACGGAACGCATTCCGCGCCTCGCCAACGGCAAGCCCGACTTCTCCGGCATCTGGCAGACCACCAGCGCCGCCGACTACGACCTGGAGCCCCACGCTACGCGCAAGGACGCGCCGCCCGGCCCCGGCATCGTCGAGGGTGACGCCATCCCCTACCTGCCAAAAGCCCTGGAGCAGCGCCGCAAGAACTTCGAGGCCCGCAACAGCGCCGACCCGCGCCTGAAGTGCTTCACCCTCGGGGTGCCGCGCGGCATCTACTACCCCGAACCCTTCCAGATCTTCCAGCGCGAGCGCGACCTGACCCTGCTGTTCCAGTTCGGCCACTCGGTGCGCACCATCCACACCAACGGCACCGACCACCCCAAGGTGCCCAACGACTGGTGGCTCGGCGACTCCCGCGCGCGCTGGGAAGGCGACACCCTGGTAGTGGACGCGAAGCACTTCAACGATGAGACCTGGCTCGACCGCGCCGGCAACTTCCACAGCGACGCCCTCCACGTGGTGGAGCGCTGGCGCTACCTGGACGCCAACACCATCGAATACAAGGCCACCCTCGACGACCCGCAGGTCTACAGCCGCCCGTGGACCCTCGGCGTGCTGCTGCACCGCCACCGGGAGAAGAACTTCCAGCTCATCGAGAACTACTGCTACACCCTCGACTATGACCAGCACTACCCGCCCAAGCCGTGAGGGAGGAGTCCATGAAGCATGAAAACCACCGCCGCCGCCCCACAGCCCTTGCTGCCGGCCTTCTGGCAATCCTGCCTGTCCTTGCTGCTGCCCAGCAGGCCGCGCCGCGGACGCCACCGACCCGTGGCATCTTCATCGAAAAGTCCTTTCCCGCCATCGAGTCAGGCAAATGGAGCGGCCCGCGCCTGGCCGACGGCCAGCCCGACGTGCAGGGCCACTGGTCCAACACCGTAGGCAACCACAACAACTGGACCGACCCGCAAGGCGGCATCCCCGGCGATCCGCAGACCCGCAACCGCAAGCTCGGCCCGCGGGCCGAACGCGCACCGAGCCGCGTCAGTGATCCCGCCGACGGGCAGGTGCCCTTCCAGCCGTGGGCGAAGGCCGCCCAGGAAGACTTCCTGGCCCACTTCTTCAACCCCACCGAGCCGAAGTACATCGAGCCGCTGGCCCGCTGCGCCCCCGGCGGCGTGCCCAAGTCCTTCATCTGGCACGGCTATGAGATCCGCCAGTTCCCGGGCTACGTGGTGTTCCTGTTCAACTCCGGCACCCGCGTCATCCACCTGGACGGCAAGCCCCACCTGCCAGCCGCCATCAAGCTGTGGAACGCCGACTCCCGCGGCCATTGGGAAGGCAACACGCTGGTAGTGGACGTCACCAACAACAACGGCAAGGCCTTGTTCGGCCGCACCGGCGAGTTCGCCAGCGAGAACGCCCACATCGAGGAACGCTATATCTTCTCGGCCGACGGCACGCGCTACAACTACGTGGCCCGGATCACCGACCCCACCGTCTACACCCGACCGTGGACCGCCACCATCCCGGCGGTGCGCTACACCGCCAAGGACGCGCCGGACGGCTGGCACTTCGAAACCACGCTGGCCAACCACCCGAAGGGCGAGGTCATCGTCGAGCGGGACGAGCGCATCTGCGTGGAGAACAACGGCGGCTTCGGCAACGTGGCCGCCGGTACCCCGGCACGCTGAAGCAGCAGGCCCCTGCTGCCCATGCAGCAACAGCGCTGACCGCCCGGCTGGTGCGCCGCCAACAGCCGGGCAACCAGTGCACCGTTGCGGCCGGCCGCCGCGCCGCGCCAGTCAGCGGACAAAAGTGCCAATTTTCAGGGGCTTGCCCATCCCGGGCAGGCTAGCGCGCGGGCCGGCGCGATTGTTGCAAAACGAAGGCAGGACACCGCCCCGCGCGGATTCGACCCACACCCAAAACCAAGGACCATGATGAAAGCCAAGCTCCTGCTCGCCGCGCTGATCGCCGCCGGCTCCACCCTCGCCATCGCCCAGCAGGCCGCCCCCGCCGCGGGCGCCCAGCAACCCTATGTGGCCCCGCCCTGGACCTACAAGACCAAACAGCTCAACCGCACCGAGATCGACGCGCTGCTGGCCAAGCCCGGCCAGGTGCTGGTCCTCGACGTGCGCCGCCCGGACGAGCTGATCTCCAAGGGCAGCTTCCCGGTCTTTCTGAACATCCAGACCGCCGACGTCGAGAAGTACGCCGACTACATTCCCAAGGACCGTACCATCATCACCGTCTCCAACCGCGCCCACCGGGCCGGCGACGTGGGTGACAAGCTGACCGCCCGCGGCTTCAAGATCGCCGGCGCCGCCGGCACCCTGGACTATGAAGACCAGGGCGGCAAGGTGGCCCACATCACCCCGCCGCCGCCCCGCGCAGCCACCGCAGCGGCTGCCAAGTAAGTCCCCCGATGAAGCCGGCCCCGCCTGCTGCCGTCCATTCGGGACGTCCCGGCGGCAAGCGGGGCCAGCCCGCGCACCCGGAGATTCCATGAAACCGCTCCTCTGGTGCCTGACGGGCATCGTCGCCAGCGCCGCCCACGCCACGCCGCCGGAGCTCGGCCCACAGCCCTGGCAGGGCCAGGCCGCCAACCTCGCCTCCCAGCTGGTCGGCCACTACCACTACACGCCGGTCGCCCTCGACGATATCCAGTCGGAGCGCATCTTCACGCGCTACCTCAAGGCACTCGACCCGGACCGGCTTTACCTGCTGCAATCCGATATCGACAGCTGGCAGGGCGCCCGCCTCCAGCTGGACGACGCCATCCTCGCCAAGGACTTGCGCGTCCCCTTCGCCATCTACAACCGCTACGCCCGGCGCGCCGACGAACGCTTCGCCCAGGCCCGCAAGCTGCTGGCGGCCGGCTTCGATTTCAGCGTCGACGAGACCTACCCGCTGCGCCGGGACAAGGCGGAGTGGGCCCGCAGCAGCGCCGAGCTGGACGAACTGTGGCGCAAGCGCGTCAAAAACGACTGGCTGCAGCTGCGCCTCGCCGGCCAGGACGATGACACCATCCGCCGCAGCCTGGAGCGCCGCTACACCGGCCTCCAGCGCCGCCTCGAACAGGCTCGCAGCGAAGACGCCTTCCAGCTCTTCATGGGCGCCTACACCAGCAGCATTGACCCCCACACGGCCTACCTTGGCGCCCGCGCGGCCGGCGACCTGGACATCTCCATGAGCCTGTCCCTGGTCGGCATCGGCGCGGTGCTGGAGGATAAGGACGACTACGCGACGATCCGCGAACTCACCCCCGGCGGGCCGGCCGCGGCGTCCGGACGGCTGCACGTGGGCGACCGCATCGTCGGTGTCGGCGAGGGCGACCAGGGCCAGGTCGAGGACGTGCTGAGCTGGCGCCTCGACGACATCGCCGCCAAGGTGCGCGGCAAGGCCGACACCGTGGTGCGACTCGACATCCTGCCCGGCGGCACGCAAGGTGGCCCGCTGCAGTCCGTCGCGCTGGTGCGCAAGAAGATCAGCCTCGACGACCAGGCCGCCAGCAAGGCCATCGTCGACACCGCCGAAGGCGGCCGGCAGCGGCGCATCGGCATCATCACCCTGCCCGCCTTCTACCAGGATTTCGAGGCCCGCAATCGTGGCGAAGCGGGTTTCCGCAGCGCCACCCGCGACGTCGCCCGCCTGCTCGCCGAGCTGCGCGCCGACAAGGTCGACGGCCTGGTGGTGGATCTGCGCGACAACGGCGGCGGCTCCCTCGACGAGGCCGTCGAACTCACCGGCCTATTCATCGAGACCGGCCCGGTGGTGCAGCAGCGCGACGCCCATGGGCGCAACCAGGTCAGCGGCGACAACAACCCGGCCGTGGCCTGGAGTGGCCCACTGGCGGTGCTGATCGACCGCAACTCGGCCTCCGCGTCGGAGATCTTCGCCGCCGCGATCCAGGACTACCGGCGCGGCGTCATCCTCGGTGAGACCAGCTACGGCAAGGGCTCGGTACAAACGCTGGTGAACCTGGACCGCATGGCCAACGGCAGCCCCAACGGCGCCAGCGGCCTCGGCGAACTCAAATTCACCATCCAGCAGTTCTTCCGCATCAACGGCAGCACGACCCAGCTGCGCGGCGTGAAGCCCGACGTCGTACTGCCGGTGCTGCCCGCCCACGCCCAGCCGGGCGAAGCCAGCTACGACAACGCGCTGCCCTTCCTGCGCATCCGCGCCGCCAACTACGACACCCTCGCCCCCCTCGACGACAGCGCCAGTACCCTGCAGCAGCGCCACGCGGCGCGGGTCGCCGCCAGCCCCGAACTGCAGGCCCAGCAGGCCGCACTGAGCACCTTCGAGGCACGCCAGGCGCGCGTCGAGGTGTCCCTCAAGGAAGCCGTGCGGCGCACCGAGCAGGCCGCCGAGGCGCTCACACCGGCCCGGCCGGCCGGACCCGACCTGCTGCAACGCGAGGCCGCCCGGGTCCTCAGCGACCGCATCGAACTGTCCCGCTGAGAGCGCCCCCACGCTGCAAGCTCCGCTCCTGTGGGGGCGAATTCATTCGCCCAAGGAAGTCGAATGACGCGCGGAGGGCGAATGAATTCGCCCCTACAAATATCTCCTCACAGATGCCCCCAAGCGCCCCCCGACAGGCACCCGGCCGGACTCATCCCTGCCCCGAGTTGTCACTGCCACAGGCGTAGAATGGCGCCCTGACTCGCACAGGGCTTCATCGACCGATGGAAAGACAGTACAACTGGGTAAAGAGCAGCTCCTACCTTTTGGCCGCCGGCGGCATCCTGGCGGTGCTCGGCCTGCACCTGCTGCAGGCCCTGTTCGCCGGCATGCTGGTGTTCCTGCTGGTGCAGCTGGCCCAGCCGCTGGTTGGCCGGGTGGTCGCCGGGTCGCGCGGCAAGCTGGTGGCAACGGCGATCCTGGCGATCCTGATCATCGCCGGTATGGTCGGACTGGGCCTGTGGATCGCCTCGATGTTGCACGGCGGCGCCGGCCTCGATGCGATCTGGAGCAAGATGGCCGAGACCCTCGACAGCGCCAACGACGTGCTGCCACCGTGGCTGCTCGGCAGCCTGCCGAGCAGCGGCCCCGAGCTGAAGGCCGAAGCGGTGCACTGGCTGCGCGAACACGCACCGGAACTCCGCCTGCTCGGCAAGGAGGCCGGTCTCGCCGCCGCCCACATCCTGATCGGCATGGTCATCGGTGCAATGGTCGCGGTCCACGAGGTGTCGTCGCGTAGCGAGCGACGCCCCCTCGCTGCCGCGCTGCACGAGCGGGTCGGCACCTTCTACAAGGCCTTCCGCCGGGTCTTCGTGGCCCAGGGCAAGATCGCCGCGCTCAACGCCTTCTTCACCGGCCTCTACCTGCTGGCCGTGCTGCCGGCGCTGGGCATCCACCTGCCCTTCGGCAAGACGATGGTGCTGATCACCGCCATCGTCGGCCTGCTACCGGTGGTCGGCAACCTGATCTCCAACTCCATCATCGTGATGATCAGCTTCTCGGTGTCGCCCTATGCGGCGCTGCTGTCCCTGCTGTTCCTGATCGTGCTGCACAAGGCCGAATACTTCCTCAACGCCCGCATCGTCGGCGGCGAGATCGACGCCAAGGCCTGGGAGATCCTGGTCGCGATGGTCCTCATGGAAGCCCTCTTCGGCTTCGGCGGCGTGGCGCTGGCGCCAGTGGTGTACGCCTACATCAAGGCCGAGCTGAAGGCCGCCCGGCTGATCTGAACCCTCAGCGGCGCACCCGGCGGTAGCGATGGCCGCCACCGGGCCCGGTGGCGCCGCAGCGCTCCGCCACCAGATAGGAAGGCCGCCCCTTGATCTCCTCATAGATCTTGGCGACATAGGCACCGAGGATGCCGAGGCTGATCATGATGAAGCTGCCGATGATCAGCAGGGTCAGAATCAGCGTGGTGAAACCGGACACTGCCCGGCCCGCCATGCGCGACACCAGCGCCTCGCCGCCCACCAGCACGGCCATCAGCAGGGTCAGCACACCGAGCACGGTGATCACCTGCAGCGGCGCGCTGGTGAAGGACACCAGCGCCGTGCCGGTCAGGCGCAGCAGGCTGCCGAAGCTCCAGTTGCGCGTCCGGCGGGTGCTTGGCGCAACCTTGAAGGGCACATCCACCTGGCGGAAACCCACCCACTGGCTAAGCCCACGGAAGAAGCGTTGCCGCTCGGCCAGGCTGTAGGTCAGGATGTCCACCACCTGGCGGTCGAGCAGCTTGTAATCGGACGCATCGCGCAGGGAGATCCCGGTCAGGCGGCCCAGGCCCTCGGTGATCAGCGTTGCCAGCGAGGCGTAGCCCTGGTTTTCGACGCTGCGATCCGCCTTCACCCCATTGACCACCATCGCCCCCTGCCGCCAGGCGGCGACCAGCTCGGGGATCAGCGCCGGCGGATGCTGCAGGTCCGCATCCAGGGTGATGACCGCATCGCCGCGGGCCGCCTGCAGGCCCGCCAGCAGCGCGCTCTCCTTGCCGAAATTGCGGCTCAGGCGCAATCCGCGCAGCCATGGCCGCGCCGCGCACAGCTCGGACACCTGCTGGAAGGTGCGATCAGGGCTGCCATCATCGACGACGATCACCTCAAACGACATATCAAGGGTCGCCAGCACCTGCTCCAGCTCGGTCAGCACGCGGGCGATCCCCGCCTCCTCCCGGTAGGCCGGCAGGACGACGGAGAGCAGCCTGGCCACAGGCCGACTGGAAGACGACGAAGAACTCATGGGCGCACCGCTGGCCGGGCCCGGGCCCGGCGACA
Organism: Zoogloea sp.; assembly: GCF_041914405.1. Lineage (NCBI taxonomy): Bacteria > Pseudomonadati > Pseudomonadota > Betaproteobacteria > Rhodocyclales > Zoogloeaceae > Zoogloea > Zoogloea sp. Next base: position 35,385 of record NZ_JAYSDK010000005.1, on the reverse strand, counting down.
AAAGGCATACGAGCGCCGCCACCCGTGACGGGCACGGCGCGCAATCCCGTCGGTCTACGGCCTGCGGCGGCCGACATTGAGGGCCTTCAGGCCGCCTTCGGCAATACCGCCTGATGATTACGGAAGACCGACACCAGCAGGTCGATCTGCTCGCGGGAGTGGCCGGCATTCAGGATCACCCGCAAACGCCCCTGGTTTTTCGGCACGGCGGGGAACTTGACGCTGTCCACATGCAGCCCGACGCTGCGCAGCAGCAAGGACAGACGGTCCGTCTCCACCTCGTCGCCGATCAGCACCGGCACGATCGGTGTCGCCGTGGACACCACCTGGTACGGCAAGCCCTTCATCGATTCGACGAAATAGCGCTGGTTGTCCCACAGGCGCTGACGGCGCGCCGGCTCGTCGGTAACAATGTCGATGGCCTCGCTCACCGCAAACACCTGGTCCGGCGGCAGCGTGGATGTAAAACCATAGGCCGAGCAGGTCAGGCGCAGCAATTCGCCAATGTATTTGTCGGTGGCGATGAAGCCGCCAATGGCGCCATAGGCCTTGCTGAGGGTGCCCATGCAGATCAAGCGCGGATCGTCGATGCCGAAGTGTTCGGTGATGCCGCCACCATTTTCACCCAACACACCGGTGCCGTGGGCATCGTCCACGTACACCATCGCGTCGTAGCGGTCGGCAATGGATAGCAGCTCGGGCAGCGGCGCAATGTCGCCGTCCTGGCTGAAGACGCCGTCGGTAACGATGATCTTGGTCGTCGCTTCGGAGGCCTTCAGCAGGGACTCCAGATGATCCAGGTCCAGGTGGCGGAAGGTCAGGCGGTCGGCCCCGGACAAGCGGATGCCCTCGCGGATGCTGACGTGGTTGTATTCGTCCGAGAAGAACGCGTAGCTGTGGCGGCCACGGCTGCGGTAGCCGTAGATGCGCGCGAACTGCGCCGTCTTGACCAGCGAGGACAGCACGCCGAGGTTGGTCAGGTAGCCGGTGGCGAACAGCAGTGCCGTGTCCTTTCCCTTCATGGCTGCCAGCTTCTGTTCCAGCTGATCGTAGATTTCCAGATCACCGCCAAGCAGGCGCGACTCGCAGTTACCTACGCCGTAACGCTCCAGGCCTTCCCGCGCCTTGGCGATCATGCGCGGGTGGGAGGCCAACCCGAGGTAGTTGTTGGTACTGAAGGACACATGCTCGCAGCCATCCATGCGGAAGGCCGGCGACGGCAGCGACTCGACGCGGGGAATGAGATGCACGGAGCCGCGCTGGTCGAGCCAGCGGGCGATATCCTGGAATTCTTTCATGGGTTCAGACCTGCACGGTGAAGACGGAGTGTCAGAACCCCAAAGGCTAGCGATTCAGACTGGCACGGATCTGGCGGTTAGCTGTCGGCAAACTTGCGCTCATCCGCGGCCCGCTCCAGCCACTGCAACAGGCTCTCGAGCAGGCGGGCGGGCTCCACCGGCTTGGTGATGAAATCATCCATTCCGGCCTCCAGACAGGCCCGGCGGTCATCCTCGAAGGCGTTGGCGGTCAGGGCCAGGATCGGCGTCTCCACGTAGCCGTCCAGCTGGCGCAACTCGCCGGCCGCCTCGATGCCGTTCATCACCGGCATCTGCATGTCCATCAAAACCAGCGCATAAGGCGTCCGCCGGGCCATCTCGAGTGCCTCGGCGCCGTTGCCGGCCACATCGACGCGGATGCCGGCCTCCTCGATGAGGGCCTTCACCACCTCCTGGTTGACCAGGTCGTCCTCGGCCAGCAGCACCCTTACGCCGGGAAAGCGCTTGCGCAGGCCGAGCTCCGCGTTCGAGATGCTCCGGCCGGGCGGCCGGACCGCGCACGCCTCGCCCCTCGGCAGGCACACCGTGAACCAGAAGGTGCTGCCCACGTCGATCTCGCTCGTCACCCCCATGTCGCCGCCCATCATTCTGGCCAGGCGCCGGCTGATCGCCAACCCCAGGCCAGAGCCGCCGTACTTGCGGGTCATCGAGCCATCCACCTGCTCGAAGGTGGCGAACAAACGCAGCTGATCCTCGGCGGCGATGCCGATGCCGGTGTCGTGCACCTCGAAGCGCAGGCCCACCATGCCAGGGACCTCCTCGCCCAGCGTCACGGAGACCTCGATCCGCCCGGCCGGGGTGAACTTGAGCGCATTGCCGACCAGATTGACCAGGATCTGCCCAAGGCGCAGCGGGTCGCCGCGCAAGGGCAGCTGGGCCAGTTCCGGTGTCACGTTGATCTGCAGGAGCAAGCCCTTCTGCTCGGCCGCCCCGCCCATCAGCGTGCGCAGGTTTTCGAGCACGCTGTCCAGGCGGAAATCGATCTGGTCGAGGGTCAGGCGATCGGCTTCGATCCGGGAAATGTCGAGAATGTCGTTGATCAGGGCCAGCAGATGCTGGGTCGCCTGGCGTGCCTTGCTGAGCTGCTCGATCTGGCGCGGATCGGTGGCCCGCTGCAGGGCCATCGCCGTCATGCCCATGATGGCGTTCATCGGCGTGCGCAGCTCGTGGCTCATCGTCGTCAGGAAGGTGCTCTTGGCGCGGTTGGCCGCCTCCGCCGCCTCCTTGGCGATGGACAGCGCCGCAGTGCGCTCCTCGACGAGCGACTCCAGGTGGTAGCGGTAGCGCTCCAGTTCCCCCTCAATGCGCCGCCGCTCGCTCACGTCCTCCTTGACCGCCAGGTAGTGGGTGATCTGCCCGTCGTGCTCGCGGATCGGCACGATGGTCGTGTTCTCGATGTAGACCTCACCGCTCTTGCGCCGGTTGATGAACTCGCCGCGCCACGGCTGCCCGGCGTCGAGCGCCGCCCACAGCGCGTCGTAGGTCGCGCGCGGCGTCTGGCCCGACTTCAGCAGTGCGGGGGTCTGGCCGAGGACCTCCTCGCGGCGGTAGCCGGAGCTGCGCACGAAGGCCTCGTTCACGTATTCGATGCGGGTGTCCAGGTCGGTGATGACGACGCTCTCGATACTCTGCTCGACAGCCATCGACAACTGGCGGATCTGCTTTTCGGCCGCCTTGCGCACCGAGATGTCGATGATCTCGCCGAGCACCCGGCCGTCGGGCAGCAGCACGCCATTGATCTCCACATCGATCAGGCGCCCGCTCTTGTGACGGGTAACAGCCTCGAAGAACTCGTGGCTGCCCGCCGCATTACGACGGTAATGGGTCATCACCCGCTCGACCTCCAAGGACGGGAAGAGATCCGCGACGTTCATCGCCAGCCATTCCGACTGGCTGTAGCCGAAACACAGCTCGGCCTGCCGGTTGGCAAAGGTGAAACGGGCCTGCTGGTCGGCCATCACGATCGCGTTCGGCGAGAAGGTCAGCGCGATACGCAGGCTCTCTTCGCTATCCCGCAGGGCGGCTTCGGCGGCCCGCCTCTCGGTGATGTCGATCCCCATCTTGAGGACCAGTGGCGCCCCGTCGGAGCCGACGATCGGGCGGTCGTGGATCGCATAGACGCGCCGATCCGGGCCCACCCACTCCCATTCGCAGCCCACCTCCCCCAGATGGCGCGCCGCATGGCTGCTGAACAAGGCCGCACAGTTGTCCCCGTGCTCATCCTGGAAGCGCTGGCGGTAGATGGCGTTGGCGAACACCACCCGGAAATCCGGCGTGCGCAGCACGACGAAGGCCGGCAGCGTCTCGAGGATGTCGTAGAGGCGCTGGCGTTCGGAACGGACCACGCGGTCCGCCTCGTTGCGGGCCTGCAGCATCCGCGCAAACTGTGCCGACAGGTGGCGCACCTCCGCCGGCCCTTCAGAGGGCGCAATCCCCTCCGAACGCCCGGTAGCAGCGGAGTCCACCGCCGTGACCAGTCCCCGCAGCGCCGCCTGCAGTTGCCCGCCGAAACGCCGGGCAAGCAGCAGGCTGGCCAGTGTCATGGCGGCCACGAGCAGTGCGCTGAGCGCCAAGTTGCGGGCGAGCTCCCGTTCCAGGAGGTCGACCGGCACGGCGACCGCGACCGAGTAGCCGGTCAGGTCCGAGCGGCTATACGCCCCGAGAACATCCCTCCCGTCCTGGCTCATGCCCCGCACCAGCCCCTCGGGCGCCCCGGCGAGGCGCTCCATCAGGGCCGGCGGCACCGGCTGACCGGCGACTCCAGCCCCGTTCAGGCTGCGGGCAGCAACATGGCCGGTGACATCGTAGATGGATGCCCGCCAGCCCTCCGGCAACTGCTGGGTATTGAGGATGCGCCCGAGACGCTCCGGGAAGAGGACCAGGTTCAGGTCGAACAATACCTGGCCGTCACGGATCACCGGCACATCGATGGTGATCAGGTGGCGCTTGGCCACGGTACCGACGACCACCTCCGAGATATACGGACGCCGGGAGTCGAAGATCCGCCGCACGCGGACCATGTTCTTCGTCATGGGCAGCGGCTGCCCGGCGGGAATCAGGGTGTTGAGGTACTGCTGGCCGCTGGCATCGGTGAGCACCAGCGCATCGGCGAAATCCGTCTCGGCCAGCAGCGCCATGGCCTGCTGGCCGAGCGCCGCGTAGTCGCCCCGGTCCAGGGCGCAGCTCCCCATCGCGAAGCCCTGCAACACCTTCTGCTTGCCGATGACCTGCTCTTCCACCACCTGGCGTAGCGCCCGCGCCGTCTGCAGCGCGTTCTGTTGCAGCTTGTCCGCTTCACGGCGGTAGGAGTCCACCAGCAATACGACCAGCGCGACGATGCCCGGCAGCAAGACAGCCAGAAATAGCCAGTGCAGCTTGAAGGGGCGCATGAATGTGAGGTCGACAGATCGGCAGGCATGGATTCGCGCTTGAACTTACCGCGATCCGTGCGTCCGGCCCAGCATTTTTGGAGCAGTGCCGGCCAAATCCTTAACGATGGCGACCAACCGGCCAGCGTCTGGGCCTCGTGCAGCGTTCTGTAGAGCCCATTCCGGGCAAACAAGGCTTCGTGGCTACCCATTTCGAGCAGGCGCCCACGGCCGACGATCACGATGCAGGTCCGCCCCCTTCATGATCCCGGCCGGCCGGGACTGGGTCGATGCTGGCGGTGGCCCCGTCAAGGATCGGGATCTCCGGGTCGAAGGCCAGCCCCAAAATAGCAGCGGGAGCCGTGCCCGCACACGGCGGAACGAAAAACGGGGCAGCCGAAGCTGCCCCGCCACAGGATGTCCGGAGCACAGCCGCCGGTCGGGCAAAAAAGGCCGGCCCGGACACCGCCGCAAACTGCTCAGTCCTTCTTGCGGAAGTCGTCGTGGCAGCCCTTGCAGGTCTGGCCGAGCTTGCCGAAGGCCACCTTGACCGCGCCGGCGTCGCCGGTAGCGGCGACTTTGGCGAGTTCGTTGGCTTCGGTGATGAACTTCTTGGCGGCTTCGCCGGCCTTGGCCTGCTCGGTGAACAGCTCGGGCTTGACGGTGGTTTCACGCCAGCCCTTGCCGGTTTCGGTGCCGGCCGGGTACAGCGCGCCGAGGCCGGAATTGGCGATGGCGGCGATGGCGTTGGCGGCGCGGATCACTTCGTCCTTGTTGTAGGTGCCGTCCACGCTGGCCTTGATGCGGCCGTTGTTCCAGGCCAGCACCTGATAGACGGACTGGCGCCACTTGATGACTTGCTCGGGCTTCGGCGCTTGCTGGGCGAAGGCCATGGTGGTCGCGGCGGCGGTCGTGGTCACGAGCAGGGCGGCAAGCAGGGGTTTGACGAACTTCTTCATTGTTTCTCCGTACGATCTCAGTGATGAGTGATTGAACCGTAGGGGCGAATTCATTCGCCCACCGTCGGCAGGAACGGGCTCCGCGGGCGAACGAATTCGCCCCCACGGGAACACAAAATCAGGCCTTCAGGTGCTGCTTGAAGAAGGCCACGGTGCGCGACCAGGCCAGCTTGGACGCGTTGGCGTCAAAGCGCGGCGTGGTGTTGTTGTTGAAGCCGTGCTGGGTGCCCGGGTAGATGTAGGCCTCGTACTTCACGCCGGCCGCCTTCAGGGCCGTTTCGTACTTGGGCCAGCCGGCGTTGATGCGCTCGTCGTTCTCCGCGTAATGGATCAGCAGCGGGGCCTTGATCTTGGCGGCCTCCTCGGGTGCCGGCTGGTTGCCATAGAAAGGTACGGCGGCGGCCAGGTCGGGGATGCGGGTGGCGAGGAAGTTGGAGATACCGCCGCCATAGCAGAAACCAGTCACGCCAACCTTGCCATTGCCCTGGGGCAGCTTCTTCAGGATCGCTGCGGCGGCCACGAAGTCTTCGCGGGTCTTGTTCTGGTCGAGCTTGGTGAACAAATCGCGGGCCTTGTCCTCGTCGCCGGGGTAGCCGCCGAGGGGGAACAGCGCATCCGGCGCGAAGGCGATGAAGCCGTCGAGGGCCAGGCGGCGGGTCACGTCCTCGATGTGCGGGTTGAGGCCGCGGTTCTCATGCACCACCAGCACCGTCGGCAATTTGCCGCTGGCGTTGGCCGGCTGCACCAGGTAGCCCCGCAGCGTGCCGTAGCCGGCCGGCGACGGGTATTCCACGTACTGGGCCTTGATGCGCGGGTCATTGCCCTGCACTTCCTGGGCCTCGGCGAACTTCGGGTTGAGGGCTTCGAGCAGGCCTTCGGCGGTCACACCGGCTACCGCGAACTTGGCGGCGTTCTTCAGAAACTCCCGGCGCGGGATGATGCCATGCACGTACTTGTCGAACAGCTTGAGCACTTCAGGCTCGAAATCGGCAGCAGTCTTGCGGGTCATGGAAACCTCCAACAATCGGTAAAAATCGGGCTTACTTGGCGCGCCCGGCGTAGCCGGCGGTCAGCACCGGAATACGGTAGACCGCACCACGGCCGACCACGTACAGCTGTTGCTTGCCGGGGCCGGCGAAGGCCAGGTTCTGCGGCGCCTTCGGCAACGCGATGATGCCGAGGGGCTCGCCCTTGTTGCTGAACACCTGCACGCCGGCGCTGCTGGCCACGTAGAGGCGCCCATCCTTGTCCACCGCCAGGCCGTCGGCGCCACTGGACGGACCGTTGTCGGTCTGGCGGAAGCCTTCGAGCTTGGCGAACTGGCGCTTCGGGCCGAGCTTGCCGTTGGCGCCGATGTCATAGGCGAACACGTACTCGCCGGCCGTGTTGGCCACGTACAGCACCTTCTCGTCCGGGCTCAACTGGATGCCGTTGGGGCGCTCGATGTCCTTGGCGAGGCGCTCGATCGCGAACTCGGGGGTGATGCGGTACACCGCCGGCGGCGATATCTTGGACAGGTCCGGCTTGGGATTGGCATTGGCGTTGGCCCCGGAATCGGTGAAATACACGTTGCCGGCCTTGTCCACCACCAGGTCGTTGGGGCGGCCGAAGGACAGGCCGCCGTCCACCTTCTCGGCCAGCGTACGCGCGTTGCCGGCGGGCAAGATCACGCCGACCTTCGGCTGCAGGGTCTGCACCGCCACCAGGTCGCCATTGGCCGCGAAGGCCAGCGCATTGACACCGTTGGTGTTGTCGAGGAAAACCGAGGTGGAGCCATCCGGCGCGATACGGATCACGCGGGCGTTCTGGTTCTCGGTGAACAGCACGCCGCCGTCCGGCGCGGCGATCGGGCCTTCAGTGCCCTTGAAGCCGTCCTTGATGAGTTCGATTTTCGTGCCGGCGGCGACCACGCCGGAGATGGCCGGGGTCACGGCTTCCTGGGCGTGGGCTCCGGACAGGCTCAGCAGCACACCGCCAAGGGCGGCCAGGGCGCGGAGGGAGGCTTTGAGTTTCATGGCGGTCGGTATCGGTAACAGACAATGAGGTGAGCGGCCTCGGCCGCAGGGGCAGGCCCTTCCCCTGCACGGGCCGTGCCACCCCCCTGCCGAACCATCGGGCCCTGCCGCCACGCGCTTGATTTATCGAAATAAATCCACGCGCCGGAGGATGCGCGCGGCCACCATCGCGATGCCCACCGATTGGCCGGGCTGTTGCGCTGCACACAGATCACGCCACCGTCTGCTGCCGGCCTGCTGATTTCGCAACCTCCCCATACCCGGCCGGGGGCTCGCTCAAGGGGCCGCCGCCGCCCCCCGTTCGAGACGCAGCAACTCGGCCTGATGCGCCGCCTCCGGCCGGCCGAGGCGGCGCTCGATCTGCACGAGGGTGCGCAGCAGCGCCACATCCTCCGGCAGGCGGACGCGGGCCGCAGTCAGCGTCGCCAGCGCGGCCTCGCCCAGCCCGCTTTCCAGCTGGGCGACGGCCAGCACCAGTGCGTAGCGGCCATTGTCCGGCGCCAGCGCAGCCGCCCGCGCCAGCTCCGGCAGCGCCGCATCGCGACGGCCCTGGCGGATCAGCGCCAGGCCGAGGGCATGGGCCGGTTCGGCGGCCGCCGGGGCGAGTCTGACGGCCTGCCGCAGCTGGGCCTCGCCGTCGGCCTCGCGGCCGCTGGCGCGGTACAGGTCGGCCAGGTTCACCAGCGCCGGCACGAAAGCGGTATCCAGACGCAAGGCGGTGCGCAGGGCCTGCTCAGCCGCCTCGGACTGGCCTCGGGCGGCGTGGATACGAGCAAGGTTGACGTGGCTCTCGGGGCGATCCGCGGCCAGCTCCTCGCTGGCGATCAATTCCGCCAGCACGGCACTCAACCGTTCCCGGCGTGCCGGCGGCAGGCGCTCGGCAGGCACCGCTGCCAGCGTGCGGGCCGCCTCGGTGCGCACCGCCCGCAGCGGGTCGTCGAGCAGACTATCTCCGATGCGCCAGGCCTCGGGCAGCGCCAGGCCAGCCAGCGCCCGCGCGGCACCGAGGCGCAGCAGACCTTCACCGGAACGAGCCGCCCGGGCCACCGCGTCCGCCGCCCCAAGGCTGCCGGGCAGGCGCAGCAGCGCGCCAGCCTGCTGGATCGCCGGATACTCGGCGGACAGCAGTTCGGCCAGCGGCACGCCGGCGCGGCGCCCCGCCAGCACAGCGACCGGCGGTGTGACGGCGGCTTCCGGCCGTCCGGTCCAGCGCTCGATGGCGGCGGCGGCCCAGGCCGGGCTCTTGTCCTTGTGGCAGGCCGTGCAGGCGTCTGGCGTGCCCAGGCGGGCGCTCTGGGCCGGGCGCGGCACGGCCAGGCGATGGTCGCGACGCACGTGCACGCCCATGTAGGTCTTGGTCGGCATGTGGCAGCTAACGCACTGGGCGCCGGCCGAGCCCTCGCCGTGGCCGTGGTGCTCCGGCCGGTCGTAGCGGGACGGCAGGTGGCACTGTCCGCACAGGGCGTTACCGTAGGTGCGCAGCTTGAGGCTGTGGCTATCGTGACAATGGCTGCAGGTGACGCCGGCCCGGTGCATGCGGCTCTGCACGAAGGAGCCGTACTCGAAGACCTCGTCGTCGATCTGCCCGTCCGAATGGTAGAGGCCAGGCTCGATCAGCACCGGCCGGTAGTCGTCGAGGAAGGCCGCTCCGGGCCGGGGTTCCGCCGTGAGTTGCTGGCGCCGGGAGTGGCAGCCGAAGCAGGTTTCGCCGGCCCGCTGGCCGGCCTTCGGATCGCCGTCGCTGCGGGCGATGGGCTGGTTGCCGTCGTAGCGGAAGACCAGCCGGCGCAGCTGCCGCGTCGCCACCGTCAGGCCCGCATCGGCCGCTACCGCCGGCTTGCCGCCCCGCGCCCAGAGCAGGTGCGCCGAAGCGGGCCCATGGCAGGCCTCGCAGCCGACCGCCATCTCGGCCCAGCGCGTGCGGTAGCGGTCGGACTGGAGATCGTAATTCTTCACCAACCCGGTGGAGTGGCAGGACGCGCACATGAAGTTCCAATTCTGCTCGCGGCCGCTCCAGTGCACGGGCTCGCCAGGCTTGGGCGGCGCGTCCGGGTAGAGGTGATACCAGCGCTGGCCGCCCTCCTCCCGGCGCCGTGCGTCCCACGCCACGCCGAGGGCCTGCAGGCGCCCGCCGGGCAACGCGACGAGGTACTGCTGCAGCGGATGCACGCCGAAGGTGTGGGTGACCTGGAAGTCCGCCTCACGCCCGTCCGGCCCGGCAGTGCGCACGTAGAAGGCCTCGCCCCTGCGGAAGAAGCGCGTGGTCTGGCCGTGGTGACTGACGCGCACATCGCGGAAGTCGCCGAGCACCGTGGCCGGGCTGGCGAGCTGCATCGACTGGGCGTGGTGGGACGCCTGCCAGCGCCGGGCCTCGTCGGCATGGCAGCCGGTACAGGCTTCGCTACCGACGTAGCGCGCTGCGTCGCCGGCCGGCGCCAGGGCCGGAGCGGCGAGCAGGAACATCAGGAAGACGATGCGCCACCACCCACCGAAGGATGGGAGATGGCGGCTGACAGCAGCTTTCAGCGCAGCTCCACCTCGACTTTGCCGAGGATGCCGGTGAAAGAGAACGGCACCTTGTAGTCCAGACTCACCGGCGAGCCAAGATCGGCGCCGATATCGAGGGACTCGTAGGGGCCATAGACGATCTTCGCGATGCGCCCTTCGCCAACCTGCTCGCCATTCACGAACAAGCGCCCGACGCCAGGCACCGCCACCGGCGGCTGGCCCTGCACGACGGGCGCGGAGGAGGCGGCGCCGTCCGGCGTGAAGCTGAAGGCGACCTGCAGCTTGCCCTTCGGCAGCGGGCGCGACGACACGATGTGGCCGCTGCGATGGCCGTGGGCGTTGGCCTCATAGACCAGCCGGCCGTCCTTCACGAACAGGCTGAAGCCGCCCCAGCGGCCACCGTCGGCGATCAGCACACCGTCGCCGCCGCGGGCCGGCAGCTCGATGTCGGCGGTGATGCGGTGGGCGCGCCGCGTCACGTCCGGCCCAACCCGCGACGGGATGCGGGTGACGCCGGCCCGGTAGGTGAACAGCGTGCGCCCGGCGGCCGGGTTGGGACGGCCGACACCAACCTCCGGCGTCAGCGGATAGACGTCGTTGCGCCAGGCTTCCTTGTCGAAGGTGGCGACCAGTTCGGCCAGCTTGTCCGGGTTGGCGGCAGCCACATCATGGGCCTGGCTGTAGTCCGCATTCAGGTTGTAGAGCTGCCACTGGCGCTGGCCGAAGGGCGCCTGGTTGAGTACCACGTTGCCGCGTGGCGTCACGTTGCGGCTGCCGGCCCACCAGCCGTCCTTGTAGATGCCGCGGGTGCCGCCGATCTCAAAATACTGCAGCGTGCGCGGCGAGCTGGCCGCCGGATTGTCGAAGCTGTACACCAGGCTGCGCCCTTCCAGCGGAACTTGCTGGATGCCCTCGACCTTGTCCGGAAACTGGATACCGGCCAGCTCGTAGATCGTTGGCGCGATGTCGGTGACGTGGCTGAACTGGCTGCGCACCACCCCCTTGTCACGCAGGCCCTTGGGCCACGACACCACCAGCGGGTTGCGGGTGCCGCCCAGATAGGACGGGATGCCCTTGCCGTACTGGAAGGGCGTGTTGTCGGCCCAGCCCCAGGCGGAGCCATAGAGGTTGTCGAAACGCGCCGTGCCCAGCGCGTCGATGTTCTTCAGGCGTTCCTCCAGGCTTGCCGCCTGTCCGTCAGGCCCGGTGGCATCGCGGCCGAGCAGCGGCGAGCTGACCTCGGCGCCGTTGTCACCGACGATGTAGAACACCACGGTGTTGTCGGACTTGCCCTGGGCACGGATCTCGGCCAGCAGGCGGCCGATCTGGAAGTCGGTGTAGGCCAGGTAGGCGGCGGAGATCTCGGCCTCCCGCGCCAGCAGGCGGCGCTGCTCGGCGGGCAGGGAATCCCAGGCCGGCAGTTCGGGCGGGCGCGGAGTCAGCTCCGCATTGGCAGGGATCACGCCAAGCTTCTTCTGACGCGCAAAGGTCTCCTCGCGCAGTTTGTCCCAGCCCTGATCAAACTTGCCCTTGTACTTGGCGATCCAGTCCTGCGGCACGTGGTGCGGCCAGTGGGTGCCGCCAGGGGCGAACCACACGAAGAAGGGCTTCTCGGGGTACACCGCATCGTGGGTGCGCAACCAGCGGGTGGCCTCGTCGGCCAGGTCGGCGGTCAGGTGGTAGCCCTGCTCCGGCGTGGCCTTCGGCTCCACCGGCGTGGTGTTGCGATAAAGGCGCGGCTCCCACTGGTTGTCGGCACCGCCGTGGAAACCGTAGAAGTACTCGAAGCCGAGGCTGGTCGGCCAGTGATCGAAGGGGCCGGCCGGCGTGATCTCCCATTCCGGCGTGTTGTGCCACTTGCCGTAGGCCGAGGTGCTGTAGCCGTTCTGGCGCAGCACCTCGGCGAGGGAAACGGTGTCCTTGGCCCACACCGAGTTGTAGCCGGGGAAGCCGGACGAAGAGTTGGCCACGGTGCCGAAGCCAACCTCGTGGTGGTTGCGCCCGGTGAGGAGCGCAGCGCGGGTCGGCGAGCACAGGCTGGTCACATGGAACTGGTTGTAGCTGAGGCCGTTGCGGGCCAGGTCTTGCAGCGCCGGCGTGTCGGCCACGCCGCCAAAGGTGGAGGCGGCGCTGAAGCCGACGTCGTCGAGCAGCACGACCACCACGTTGGGCGCCCCCTTCGGCGCCTGCGCCTGCTTCGGCCAGGCCGGCACCGACTTGTCGCGGGAAGGATCGATCTTGCCAGCGAAGGGCTCGGGCGGACGGGGCAGGACTTGCTGGGCACCGGCGCTGCCCGCGGCGGCCAGGCCGAGGGCCAGCGCCGCCGAACGGCCCAGCCAGACGTAGATGCGTTTCTTCATTGTTGTTCCTGTGCGGTCTTCTTCTGTAGATGTCTCCCGGCCGGGCTCCACGGATCGCCCCACTCACAAGCGGCCGCGGGGAGGCGCGGGCCGGAAACGAACCGGATTGCGACGCACGGCCCATGCCAGGACAGCTGCACGGGCACGCCATCCGCCGGAATACCGGGGCTCTGCTGGCGCATGCCGTCCACGCCCCCAAATGCCCGCCCCCATCCACTGCTGAAAACCCAACTTCTCCGCTGGCTGGCTGCTGATTTCTGCGCAAACCTCGAGCCCCAGATTGGGCATTTCCCCGCGCGGACACAGGGTTTTGCTCCATGGCCCGGAATTTGCCCGGTATCGGGGTTTGTTCCAGCCCGGCCCCGGCGCGCTTGCGCAACCCTGCCCCGCGCAGCCGGCCCCAGAATTCCCGATGTGGATCGTCAATATCGCCCTGCGGCGCCCCTACACCTTCCTGGTGATGGCGCTGCTCATCCTGCTGTCCATGCCCTATGTGCTGAAGAAGATGTCCGTGGACATCTTCCCGGCCATCGACATCCCGGTCGTGGCCATGCTTTACAGCTACAACGGCCTGCCCGCACCGGAGATCTACAGCCGCATCAGCCGTAACGCCGAGCGGGCGATGACCCAGTCGGTGGACAACATCGAGCACACCGAGTCCCTGTCGGTGGCCGGCGCGTCGATCATCAAGGTGTTCTTCCAGCCCGGCACCGACATCGGCACCGCGCTGGCCCAGGTCCAGTCCGCCGCCAACTCGGCCTACCGGTCGATGCCGGTCGGCATCGCGCCGCCGCAGGTGGTGCAGTACTCGGCCACCGATCTGCCGCTGCTGCAGGTCGGCGTATCCAGCGCCACGGTGCCGGAAACGGAAGTGGGCGAACTCACCAACGACGTGGTGCGCAACACCCTGCGCACCAAGAAGGGCGTCGAGCTGACCGCCCCCTTCGGCGCCCGCAACCGCCAGATCTCGGTGGACATCGATACCAACGCGCTGCTCGCCCGCGGCCTTACCCCGGCCGACGTCAGCGAGGCCATCGGCAACCAGACCCTCACGCTGCCCACCGGCACCATCAAGATCGGCGAGCGGGAATACGACGTGGCCCTCAACGGCTCGGTGGCCACGCTCGCCAAGATCGGCGACATCCCGGTCAAGACCGTCGCCGGCAAGACCATCCATGTGCGCGACGTAGCCAGCGTGCGCGACGGCGCCGGTCCGCTGCAAACCATCGTGCGCCACAACGGCGAGCGCGGCATCCTGACCTCGGTATTCAAGGTCGGCGGCGTGTCCACGCTAGAGGTGGTGGACCAGGTTCGCGCCGAGATCCCGCGCATCCTCGACAAGCTGCCCGAGGACATGAAGCTGACGCTGATGTTCGACCAGTCCCTGTTCGTGCGTGCAGCCATCGGCAATGTGCTGCACGAGGCGCTGATCGCCGCCTCGCTGACCGCCGCGATGATCCTGCTATTCCTCGGCAACTGGCGCAGCACCTGCATCATCGCGGTGTCCATCCCGCTGTCAATCTGCTGCTCGCTGGTGGTGCTGTACCTGCTCGGCGAGAGCCTCAACCTGATGACCCTCGGCGGCCTGGCGCTGGCGGTGGGCATTCTGGTGGACGACGCCACCGTCGAGATCGAGAACATCGAGCGCCAGATGGGCCTCGGCAAGAATCCGCACCAGGCCATTCTCGACGGCGCGCAGGAGATCGCCGTACCGGCCTTCGTATCCACGCTGTGCATCTGCATCGTCTTCGTGCCGATGTTCTTCCTCACCGGCGTGGCCCGCTCGCTGTTCGTACCGCTGGCCGAGGCGGTCGTCTTCGCGATGCTGGCCTCCTACCTGCTGTCGCGGACGCTGGTGCCGACACTGGTGATGTACCTGATGGCCAGCCAGCACGGCGTCCATCGCCCACCGCCGGCCGCCGGCTTCGCCGCCCTGTGCCACCGCATCCACGTCGGCTTCGAGAACGGCTTTGGCCGCCTGCGCGAGCACTACACGGTGCTGCTGGCCGCCCTGCTGCGCCAGCGCCGCCGCTTCGGCAGCGCCTTCGCCGGCCTGTGCCTGCTGTCCCTGGGCCTGGTGCCACTGCTCGGGCAGGATCTCTTCCCGTCGGTAGACACCGGCCAGCTGCGCCTGCACGTCCGCGCCCCATCCGGCACTCGCCTGGAGGAGATGCCCCACCTGATAGACAAGATCGAGGCGACGATCCGCGAGACCATCCCGGCCGACGAACTGGGCGACATCCTGGACATCGTCGGCGGCCCCTACTCCACCCGCAACACGCTGTTCGGCAACTCCGGCACCACCGAGACCGCCGATACAGAGATCATGGTGTCCTTCAAACCGGGCCACGCCCCGAGCAGCGACTACGCTACCCGCCTGCGCGCGCTGCTGCCGGAGCGCTTCCCGGGCGTGGAGTTCTTTTTCCAGCCCGCCGACCAGGTCAGCCAGACCCTCAACTTCGGCACGCCGGCACCGATCGACATCCAGTTCATCGGCGGCAAGCCGGCCGATGTGATCCCGCTGGCAGTGGAACTCAACAATCGCCTGCGCGCCATCCCCGGCATTGTCGATGCCCACGTCTATCAGCGCTGGAGCAAGCCTGCGCTGGCCCTGGACATGGACCGCGTGCGCTTGCAACAGCTCGGCCTGGCCGCCAAGGACGTGGCCCAGAACGTGATGGTGTCCCTGTCCGGCAGCATGCAGGCGGCCCCCGCCTACTGGCTCAACCCGAGCAACAACAACCTGTACACCATCGGCGTGCGCACGCCGGAAGCCGCCCTCGACAGCCTCGACAGTCTGCTGCGTACCCCGGTCGGCGCCCGCGAGGACGGCGCCCAACTGCTCGGCAACGTGGTCGGCCTGTCCCGCCAGGCACTGGCGCCGATGCTCACCAGCTACAACACCAACCCGATCTTCAACGTCTATGCCAACGTGGAAGGGCGTGACCTGGGCAGCGTCAGCCGCGACATCGCGGCGGTCCTCGACGACATCCGCGGCCGGCTGCCGCGCGGCGTGGACCTGGTCATGCGCGGCCAGGTGGAAACGCTGCATGACGCCTTCATTGGCCTGGCCACCGGCCTGGCGGTGGCGATCGTGCTGATCTACCTGCTGCTGGTGGTGAACTTCCAGTCGTGGATCGACCCGCTGATCATCGTCAGCGCGCTACCAGCGGCGCTGGCCGGCATCGCCTGGCTGCTGTTCCTGTCCGGCACCACCCTCAGCGTGCCGGCGCTGACCGGCACCATCATGACGATGGGGGTCGCCACCGCCAACTCGATCCTGCTGGTGTCCTTCGCCCGCACGCGCCTCGCCGAAGGCGTGCCGCCCGTCGGCGCGGCGCTGGAAGCGGCCTCCACCCGCCTGCGCCCGGTGCTGATGACCGCCTTCGCGATGATCGTCGGCATGCTGCCGATGGCCCTAGGCCTCGGCGAAGGCGCCGAGCAGAACGCCCCGCTGGGCCGCGCGGTGATCGGCGGGCTGGCCTTCGCCACCGCCTCCACGCTGCTCTTCGTTCCCCTCGTCTTCGCCGCCGTCCATCTGCGGCTGGAGCGCCGCGGGCCGCGCCACCAGCTGGCCCCCGCCTGACCGAACCGGAATCGCCCCATGTCAGACCTCAACTCGCCTCCTCCCCTCGCCAGCCACACCGGCGGCAAGACCCTGCGCTACGCACGCTTCGCCGGCCTTGGCCTGGTCGGCCTGCTGCTCGCCGGCGGCGCCCTGCGCTTCGCCTTTGAACACCAGCAGGCCCGCGCCCTCGAACAGCGCACCGCCGACAACCTGCTCCGCACCGTCTCCACCATCGTCGCCCGCCCCGGCGACAGCAAGCGCAGCGTCGCCCTGCCGGCCACCCTGCAAGGGCGCAGCGAGATCAGCGTGATCGCCCGCAGCGGCGGCTACCTTGCGGCCTGGCACAAGACCATCGGCGAGCGCGTGAAGAAGGGCGAGCTGCTGGCCACCATCGAAGCCCCGGAACAGGATCAGGAGCTGGAGCAGGCCCGCGCCGCCCGCGAACAAGTGAAGGCCCGCGTGGACCTGACCCGCGACACGCTGAAACGCTGGGAACACCTGGCCAGCCTCGACAGTGTGGCCCGCCAGGATCTGGACGAGAAGCGCAGCGCGGCCGCCCAGGCCCGCGCTGACCTCGCCGCGGTGGAAGCCAACGTGCGCCGGCTCGAGCAGCTCAAGCAATTCCGCCGCATCGTCGCCCCCTTCGACGGCGTGGTGACCCGCCGCAGCGTGGAAGTCGGCGACCTGATCGCCGCCAACGGCAAGGAGCTTTTCGCTCTCGCCCAGACCGACCCGCTGCGCCTGACCCTGTGGATCCCGCAGGTGTACGCCAGCGAAATCGCCCCCGGCCAGGAAGTGACGCTGCGCATCCCCGAGAGTCCGGGCAAGAAATTCACCGCCAAAGTCGCCCACGCCGCCGGCGCCCTCGACCCGGTGACCCGCACGCGCCAGGTGGAGCTTGAGCTGCCCAACCCCGACGGCAAGCTGCTGCCCGGCACCTACGGCGAGGTGACGTTCAGCCTGACGAGCAGCGTCAAGGCGCTGCTGGTGCCGACCAACGTGCTGGTCACCGGCCAGGACGGCACCCGCGTGGTGAGCGTCGGCCCGGACAACACGGTCAGCTTCCGCAAGGTGACCCTCGGCCGCGACCTCGGCCGGGAGATCGAGATCATCGACGGCATCGCGGCCGGCACGGTGCTGGTCAGCAGCCCCTCGGACCTGCTCGCTGACGGCGAGACCGTGCGCCCCAAGGCCCTGCCCGAAAAAGCCCGCAAGGGCGGCCCCGGCGACAAACCGGCCGCAGCGAAGACCGCCGCCACCGACACCCCCAACTCACCCCAAGCCCCCCGGCCCGCCTCCAAGGGCTGACCCACCGGAGAACACCATGACCCGCCAGCTCGCCCTCATCCTCACCACTGCCGGCCTCGCCGCCACCCTGCCCGCCCAGGCCGGCAAGATCGACAACGGCAGCTGGACCCACGCCTGCGGCCCGCGCCCGGCCGAGGTCAGCCTCGACCTGAAGAACCCCGACGCCTTCAACAAGAGCGTCGGCGCGGTAAACACCTACCGGCAGACCCAGCGCGCCTGGCTCGACTGCCTGCAGAAGGAAGGCAACGCCGACATCCAGGCCACCAGCCAGATCATCAGCCAGTTCATCAACACCGAAGCCCAGACCGCCAAGCAGGCCAACGACAAGATCGCCGCCGACGCGAAAGCGGCGGAGGCCAAGTTCGGGAACGGGAAGTAGGACGTGACGCCACCGGATTGCGCTTTATTCGCAGCGGCGCAAACCCGCACTAATCTCAAAACTGCATAAGCTCAGGCGTATTTCAGCTCATAAGCATCGGAAAATATAATGGTTCAGCCGCGCGTCTGAGCTTTCTACAGTACAGCTTTCCTTTATCGGACAGGCCGGTTCCGACCGGCCCCAGACATCATGGAAGCAGTACTGAGCACCCCCGCCGCCGGCGTACGCGCCCAATCCTTTGAAATCCGCCCCTTCAACGGCGCGGTCGGAGCCGAAATCATCGGCCTCGACCTCGCCCAGCCGGTCGGCGAAGCGGATTTCCGCCGCATCCACCAGGCCCATCTCGAACATCATGTGCTGGTCTTCCGCGACCAGCACATCACGCCGGCCCAGCAGGTGGACTTCAGCCGCCGCTTCGGCCCGCTGCAGATCCACGTGCTGCACCAGTTCGCGCTGCCCGACCATCCGGAAGTGCTGATCGTCTCCAACATCCGCGAAAACGGCCAGCCCATCGGCCTCGGCGACGCCGGCCACTTCTGGCATTCGGACATCTCCTACGTGGACAAGCCCAGCCTCGGCTCCTTCCTGCACGCCCAGGAGTTGCCGGCCGAAGGCGGCGACACCCTGTTCGCCAACCAGCACAGTGCCTACGACGCGCTGCCCGCCGAGCTGCGCAAGGCCATCGCCCCGCTGCGCGCCGAGCACAGCTACCTGGCCAAGTACGAGGAGTTGCGCAGCCGCAGCCCGTGGCGCCCCAAGCTGAGCCAGGAGCAGATCGACCAGGTGAAGCCGGTGGTCCATCCGGTGGTGCGCACGCACCCGGAAACCGGCCGCAAGGCGCTATTCGTCAGCGAGCACTTCACGACCCGCATCGTGGATGTGCCCGAGGACGAGAGCCGCCAGATCCTCGCCGAGCTGTTCGAGCTCAGCACCCGCCCCGAGCATGTCTATCGCCACGCCTGGCAGCCCCATGACATGGTCTTCTGGGACAACCGCTCGGTGATGCACGTCGCCGCCGGCACCCCCGACCACCTGCGCCGCAAACTGTACCGCACGACCATCGAAGGCGACGCGCCGTTCTGAATCCCAAAAAAACAGAGAGAAACCATGAAAACCCTGACCCGCAAGACCTTCGCCCTGCTCGGCGGCCTCGGCCTGCTGACGGCCAGCTGGACCGCCCACGCCGAAGGACAGATCCGCGTCGCCCAGCAGTTCGGCATCTCCTACCTGATCCTCGACGTGGTCCATGACCAGAAACTGATCGAGAAGCACGGCAAGGCCCATGGCCTCGACATCAAGGTGGAATGGACCCAGATCTCCGGCGCCACCGCGATGAACGAAGCCCTGCTGTCCGGCAGCCTGGACATCGTGTCGGCTGGCGTGCCGCCGATGCTCGCCCTGTGGGATCGCACCAAGGGCAAGCAGAACGTGAAGGCGGTCGCCGCCCTGGGCAGCCTGCCCAACTACCTGCTGAGCAGCAACCCGAACGTGAAGACCATCAAGGACTTCGGCGACAAGGACCGCATCGCCGTGCCAGCCGCCGGCACCAGTTTCCAGTCCCGCGTGCTGCAGATCGAAACCGCCAAGGTCTTCGGTAAGGACAACTACAAGCGCTTCGACACCATATCGGTGAGCCTGGCCCACCCGGACGCTACCGCCGCGCTGGTCGCCGGCGGCTCCGAGATCAACGCCCACTTCTCCAGCGCGCCGTTCTATTACCAAGCTTTGGAGGCCAACAAGAACGTGCACAAGGTACTCAGCTCCTACGACGTGCTCGGCGGACCGGCGACCTTCAACGTGCTTTACACGACGCAGAAGTTCCACGACGAGAATCCCAAGACCTACAAGGCCTTCTACGCCGCCCTCGATGAGGCCGCCAAGCTGATCAAGGCCGACAAGGCCAAGGCCGCCGAGATCTTTATCCGCGTGCAGAAATCCAAGCTGGCGCCGGAGCTGGTGCGCAAGATCATCGAGGATCCGGAGAACAGCTACACGATCCAGCCCCAGCGCAGCCAGGCCTACGCCGACGAGCTCTACAAGCTGGGCGTCCTGAAGAACCGCGCAGCCTCCTGGAAGGACTACTTCTTCCCGGAAGCCTACGCGCAGCCCGGCAGCTGAGGTCCGCCATGTCCACCGTCACCCCTCTCAACGCCTTCCCGTCCGGGCCTCCCGCAACACCGCTGCTGGCGGTGGACAAGCTCAGCCTGGAATACCGCACGCCCGGCCGTGTGGTGCGCGCCACCCATGAAGTCAGCTTCGACGTGCATGCCGGCGACCGCTTCGTGCTGCTCGGCGCCTCCGGCTGCGGCAAGTCCAGCCTGCTCAAAGCGGTGGCCGGCTTCCTGCCGCCCAGCGACGGCGAGATCCGCCTCGACGGGCGGCCGATCAGCGGCCCCGGCCCGGACCGCATCGTCGTCTTCCAGGAATTCGACCAGCTGCCACCGTGGAAGACCGTCAAGGACAACGTGATCTTCCCGCTGCGCGCCACCGGCACCCTGGGCCGCAAAGAGGCCGCCGAGCGGGCCCTGCACTACCTGGACAAGGTCGGCCTGGCGGCCTTCGCCGACGCCTACCCGCACACGCTGTCCGGCGGCATGAAGCAGCGCGTGGCGATCGCCCGCGCGCTGGCCATGCAGCCGCGGGTGCTGCTGATGGACGAACCCTTCGCCGCCCTCGACGCGCTGACCCGCCGCAAGATGCAGGAGGAACTGCTGGCCCTGTGGGACGAAGTCCGCTTCACGCTGTTGTTCGTTACCCATTCCATCGAGGAGGCGCTGGTGGTCGGCAACCGCATCGGCCTGCTGTCGCCGCACCCCGGCCGCATGCGCGCCGAGATCAACAGCCATCACTACGGCCTGCACAGCCTCGGCGGCGCCGACTTCCAGGCCAGCGCCCAGCGCATCCACCGCCTGTTGTTCGACGAGGAACCGACCGGCATCACCACCGACGTGACGCCCCATAACCTGAAGAGATTCGCATGACCGCCCTCCACGCCCCGATCCGGCCGGAATACGAACGCCAGCTGGAACCCCTCACCCACGTCAGCCTGGAACGCCGGCTGCCGCTCGCCACGCGCCTGTGGGAGCAGGCCTGGCTGCGCAAGAGCGTGCTCCTCGCGCTGCTGGCGCTGGCCTGGGAGATCATCGCCCGCGAGCAGGACAACGAGCTGCTGCTGCCGACCTTTCTCGCCACCGCCAGCGCGCTGGTGGAAGGCCTGGCCTCCGGCGAACTGCTCGAACGCACCGCGCTGTCCCTCGAAGTGCTGCTGCAGGGCTACATCGGCGGCGTGCTGGTGGCCTTCGTGCTCACCGCGCTGGCGGTCAGCACGCGCCTCGGGCGCGACCTGCTGTCCACGCTGACGACCATGTTCAACCCGCTGCCGGCCATCGCGCTGCTGCCCATCGCGCTGCTGTGGTTCGGCATCGGCCACGGCAGCCTGGTCTTCGTGCTGCTGCATTCGGTGCTGTGGCCGCTGGCCCTCAACACCTACGCCGGCTTCCAGGGCGTACCGCAGACCCTGCAGATGGCCGGCCGCAACTACGGCCTGCGCGGCGTTCGCTACGTGCTGCAGATCCTGGTGCCGGCGGCGCTGCCATCGATCCTGTCCGGCCTCAAGATCGGCTGGGCCTTTGCGTGGCGCACACTGATCGCCGCCGAGCTGGTATTCGGCGCCTCGTCCGGCAAGGGCGGGCTGGGCTGGTACATCTTCCAGAACCGCAACGAGCTGTTCACCGACCGGGTCTTCGCCGGGCTGGCGCTGGTGGTCATCATCGGCCTGATCGTCGAAAACCTCGGCTTCAACACCCTGGAGCGTGTCACCGTGCGGCGCTGGGGCCTGCTACGCTGAAAGCGTCGATCGCTTCCGGAATACCCATGCCCGACGATCTCGCCCCCCTGCTGGCCGAACTCCGCCGCACCGCCGTCGAGCGGGACAAACGCGGCGGCCACCCGGCCGAAGAGAAAGCCCTGCTACAGAATGCCGGCCTGCTGCGCCTGTCCATCCCGAAGGTAGACGGCGGCGACGAACGTCCGTGGCCGGAGATCTTCGCGCTGGTGCGCCGCGTCGCCACGGTGGATAGCGCCCTCGCCCACCTGCTGGCCTTCCACCACCTGCAGGTCGCCACGCTGCGCATCTACGGCAGCGAGGCCCAGCAGCGCCACTGGCTCGGCCGCACGATTGCCGAGGGCGGCTGGTGGGGCAACGCGATGAATCCGCTCGACCCGGGACTCACCGCCAGCGATCACCCGGACGGCTACCTGCTCGACGGCACCAAGGGCTTCTGCTCCGGCGCCCGCGGCTCGCGTTACCTGACCCTCACAGCCCAGCATCCGGCCGGCGGCGCCTTTGTGATTGGCGTCGTCGATACCGACCAGGCGGGCATCGTCGTCAACGACGACTGGGATCCGATCGGCCAGCGCCAGACCGACAGCGGCTCGGTGAGCTTCCGCCAGGTGCTGCTGCGCCGGGAGGACGTGCTGCGTCCCCACGGCGCCGTCCTCAGCCCCTTCCACACCCTGCGCAACTGCTTCGGCCAGCTGACCCTCGCCAACCTGTACCTGGGCATCGCCATCGGCGCCCGCGATGAGGCACGGGAATTCGCCCGCCAGCGGGCCCGCCCGTGGATCGCCGCCAGCGTGCAGGAGGCCACCGAAGACCCCTACACGCTGCTCCGCTTCGGCGAGATCCACGTGCAGATCGCCGCCGCCGACGCGCTGGCCGAGCGGGCCGCGACGGCCATCCAGGCCTCCTTTGAACGCGGCCCCGAATTGACCGAAAGGGAGCGCGCCGAGACCGCCGCGGCGATCGCCGAAGCCAAGGTCATCGCCCACCGGGCCGGCCTGTTCGCCAGCCAGGAACTCTTCGAGGTGGTCGGCGCCCGCGGCACCCGCGCCAGCCTCGGCTACGACCGCTTCTGGCGCAACGTGCGCACCCACACCCTCCACGATCCCATCGACTACAAGCTGGCGATGCTCGGCCGCTGGTCCCTCAACGGGGAATACCCCCCGCCGAACATGTACACCTGATGAACCAATGCATGGCCGACCGGTCCATAGGGCACATCACAACCCATGAGGATGGCATGAAAGATTTGCTCAAGAACAACCGCGGATTCCTGCTCTTCCTGATCTGCTTCGGCGTCTTCCGCTCCGCGATCGCCGACTGGAACCCCATCCCGTCCGGCTCCATGCACCCGACGCTGCTCGAAGGCGACGTGGTGCTGGTCAACCGCCTGGCCTACGACGCCAAGCTGCCCCTCACCGACATCACCGTCGCCCACCTGGGCGACCCGGCCCGCGGCGACGTGGTGACCTTCAAATCGCCCAAGGACGGCACGCTGCTGATCAAGCGCGTCATCGGCCTGCCCGGCGACACCGTGGCGATGCGCGACGGCGCGTTGACCATCAACGGTGAAGCCGCCCGCTACGACGTCGTCGGCGTCGCCGGCGAACCCATCGGCCAGGGCCGCGAGATCGATGCGATCCGCGCCACCGAGACGGTGGCCAGCGCCCGGCGCACCGTCCAGTACCTGCCGAATGCGCAGATGCTGCGCGACTTCAACCCGGTTACCGTCCCGCCCGGCCAGTACCTGATGCTCGGTGACAACCGCGATAACAGCGCCGACTCCCGCGTGATCGGCCTCGTCCCCCGCCACCTGCTGGTCGGCAAGGCCCATCACATCCTCGTCTCGGCCGACATCCTGGGCAACTGGCTGCCCCGCCTTGAGCGCTTCGCGCAGGCTCTGTAAAAAGCCCCTGTGGCTGCAGTGGGGGCGAAGTCATTCGCCCCACTGCCATTCAGCCCTACTGATCGAATTCCACCACCACTCCAGCAATTTCTGCGCGCCCTCCAACACCCTGCGCTGACGGGGCTGCCTCTCGGCCTCCCGGCTCGCCCCATTTCGGACCGTAGACTCCCTGCCCCGGCCACCGATCCAACTGGCGCAATCTTTGCCTGAATCCTGCATCACTCCATACTCTTGCACGGCCCAGCACAGAAGAAAATGACTAGAGAAAGCGTGTTACGCAAATTCATCGGCGGCTACCGCCGCGAATGGACGACGGTTCTGCTCGTCTATTTCTGCTATGGCGCGAGCACCATCACCGGCATCGCCGAGGTCTTCTTCCAGAAGGAGACCCTCAAGCTCTCTCCTGTTGAAGTCACCACCATCAGCTTCTGGCTGCTCCTGCCCTGGTCGATGAAAATGGTGGTCGGCGCCGCGGCCGACATCCGCCCGATCTTCGGCAGCCGCCGCATACCCTGGCTGCTGGCCGGATGTGCGCTCACCTTTGCCGGCTATGTCGCCCTGGCCACGGTGGTGGAGACGAAGACCGCCTATCTTGCGGCCTCCTTGCTGACCGCCATCGGTTTCATGGTCCAGGACGTGATCGCCGACGCGCTGAGTGTCGAGGTGGTGGAAACCGAGGAGGAACGTAACCAGATCCAGACCCTCGGCCGGGCCGCGCTGCTGGTCGGGGCCATCAGCGTCGGCTATCTGTCAGGCGTGCTGGCGGGGGTGATCGGCCCTCGCAAGGTCTACGCGCTGGCGTCCCTGCTGCCGCTGCTGGTGGTCGCCAGCCTGCCCTTCTCGCGCGTGCGCCGAAGTGCGGATACCCCCACCCCCGCCCTGGCGCGGCCGGCCACCCCAACGGGCAACGACATTCTGGGCAGCGGCAATGCCCGGCTGGTCGTACTGATTGGTCTGGCCTACGCGGCCATCGGCGTCGGCCTGGAGCTGCTCGCCGTGCCCTACGCCCAGGAAATCGTGCTGCTCGTTTCCTTGCTGCTGATCAGCATCGTGCTGTGGCGGGTCGGCATTTCCCGGGAGGTCGCCGTCGCCGCGATCGTGATCTTCCTGTTCCGCGCCACGCCAGACGTGGGCCAGGGCTACAGCTACTGGGCCATCGACAAGCTGGGTTTCGACCAGCAGTTCCTTGGCGTGCTGGCCCAGGTCAGTTCGATCCTGAGCCTCGTCGGCCTGGTCGCCTTCCGCAAGTACATCGTCAGCATGCCGGTCAGCTTCACGCTGGGCTGGGTGATGATCATCGGCACCATCCTCTACCTGCCGAACATCGGGCTCTTCTATGGCGTACACGAATGGCTGGGCCTGTCGGCCCGGACCTTCGCGTTCATCGACACCACGATCTCGGCGCCGCTGGGCCAGCTGACGATGGTCCCGATGCTGATCCTCACCGCCCGCGCCGCGCCAAAGGGCGCCGAGGCAACCATGTTCGCGGTGATGGCCTCGCTGATGAACCTGGCCCTGTCGGCCAGCCAGTTGTTCACCGGCTACCTCAACGACGCCTTCCAGATCACCCAGCAGGATTATTCCAACCTCGGCCTGCTGATGATCTCGGTCACCGTGATCGGCCTACTGCCGCTGACGGCACTGCCTCTTCTGCGCAGGGTCGAAGGCGTGGACGAGCCTGAGGCACAAAAAATGCAGGTAACATGATCCAGTCACCATTCGCCTGACCCGTTCCGGCGGCGCCTCACGGGACGCCGCGCCCCCGACCAATCCAAGTAGTCCGGCACTCAGCCCTGTAGGTACTGGGCGAACTTCTTGTCTTCGACGAGGATGTGGCTGGTGAGCCAGTTGCGCAGATACTGGGAGATTTCCTCGCCCAGGCTGGGCGTGAAGTTGTTGCGTAGCTTGTCGCGCAGCATGATGACCTCCTCCGCCATGCGCCGGTGGACTTCCTTGTGGGCTTCCAAGTGAGGGTAGCCGTTGCGTTCGAGCAGTCGCTCTTCCCGGCCGAAATGGGAGAGGGTGTAACCGACCAGTTCGTCCACGACGAACTCCACGGCGCTCTGGTCGTGGCAGTTGGCGTCGAGAGAGATCTGGTTGATCAGGGTCAGCAGCACGCTGTGGTCGTGATCGACCACGGGGTCGTTGAGGCTCATCACCGCCGACCACTGGATGTCGCTGGCCCGCTCGCGGATCTCCAGCACTTTCTCGAGGGCCGCGACGACGCGCGGATCGAACTGGCTGCCCGCCGATTCGCGCATGTAGGCCTTGACCTTGTCAATCGGCCAGGCCTGCTTGTAGGGGCGCTCGGACGACAGGGCGTCGAAGACGTCCGCCACCGAGGCGATGCGGGCTGACAGCGGGATCTGCTCGGCGGCCAGCTTGTAGGGGTAGCCCGTGCCATCCCAGCGCTCATGGTGGGAATAGGCGATTTCCGAAGCCAGCCGGAAGTGCACGCTCTCCGGCAGCAGGCGGCTGGCCTTCTTCAGGATGCTGCCGCCGTCCTCGGCATGGCGCTCTATCAGTGCCCGCTCGTCCGGATCGAGCCTGCCTTTCTTGAGCAGGATGCTGTCCGGCACACCGACCTTGCCAATGTCGTGCAGGATGCTGGCGGTACCCAGGTGCGATAGGAAATCGGCCGTCAGTTCTTCCGCGGGATAGCCCACGCCGGCCAGTTCGCGAGCGATTTCGTGGGCCAGGCGGGCAACCCGCAGCACGTGTTCGCTGGTGTCGGTGTCACGGTATTCGGCAAGATCGGCCAGCGTGGACACCGCCACCTTCATGACGCTTTCCAGCTTGACCGTCGAACGCCGTTCCAGCGTGATGTCGCGCACCTGCAGGAGCAGGGTGCCACTGTTGGTGGAGCGCGCAATCACGAACAGGTGACGGCCACGCTCGCCGACAATTTCCACCTGCAGTTCGCCACCGCTGTGGGTCGCGTCATGCAGGGTCGCCAGCCGGCGCCTCAGCTCGCCGCCCTGTCCGGCCCCCTGGGCCGCGATGCAGTCGAGAATCAGCGTGAGTGTGGAACCATTCTTGAAAGGATTGCGCCCGGGAGCCACAAGCGCGGTGAAAGGGGAATTCTGGTAGATCAGCCGGCTTTCGGCATCGAAGATGGCCACCCCCTGATCAAGGAGGTCGAGGGCTTCAAGCGGGAAATTCATCAGGGACTCTGTCGGAAGTCATTAGGACGCAGGAGGTGCTCGCAGGGGCGCTCGCTCGCGGCAATCCACCGCAAGGAGCATGGCGCACAGGGAATCGTGAGTGGCAAGGCAGTTCCCTCGGGCATCTGTCCGGCAGGACAAGGATCGGTCAGCATCCCCCGTCAATGACGAAAGGGAAATGACATCGGCGCATGATCCGTCATTCGTCATCGGAAGTCAGTGAAGAATGCACGCAAAGACCATAATCCTTGAAGTGCTATTGATTGTTCTCGCACCTGCACGACGGACGGTAGCCCCCCCGCCCCGGGATCCCGCCGCGCAGGCCTTTTTGCGCATTGCGGCTTGCCTCTTGGCGCTGGGCAAGGCAGCCTTGCAGCAGTATCCGTTTCCCGAAGCCCCATGAGCCCCCGCCCCAAGTCCGCTCCTGTCCAGATCAGCCCCGAAGGGTGCCACTGATGCTTTGGCAGGCCATTGGCGCCGTGCGCGACCTGAAGCGCATCCATGACATCGCGAGCGTCCTGATCCGCTACGGTTTCGGCGACGTCGTCCGGCGAATCGGCATGGCCCACGCGCTTGAACGTGCCGGCAAGGCCCTGCACTGGCGCGAGCCCGAGGAGCTCGCCCGCCTGGAGCCCGCGGCACGGGTCCGCCGTGCCCTCGAGGAACTCGGACCGAGCTTCATCAAGCTGGGTCAGATCCTGGCCACGCGGGTGGATCTGTTCCCACCGGAGTGGATCGCCGAATTCAGCAAGCTGCAGGACGCGGCGCCTGCCGTCCCCTTTGCCGAGTTGCGCGCCCAGCTCACCGACGACCTCGGCGATGCGCCGGAATCGGTGTTCGCCGAACTCGACACTGAGCCCCTTGCCGCCGCGTCCCTAGCCCAAGTCCACCGGGCGCGCCTAGGCGACGGCAGCATGGTGGTGCTCAAGATCCGCCGGCCCGGCATCCGCCCGGTCATCGAGGCCGACCTGCGCCTGCTGGAGCGCCTGGCAGAAATCATCGAAGCCGAGGCGGCCGACCTGCGCCGCTATCGCCCCCGCGACATCGTCCGCCAGTTCACGCTGTCCCTGCGCCGGGAGCTGGACTTTGCCGCCGAGTGCCGCAATGCCGAGCGTATCGCCGGGCAGTTCGTCGACCACCCGGAGATCGCCATTCCCCGTGTGCATTGGGAATGGTGCGGCGAGCGCCTGAACGTGCAGGACTACGTGGAAGGCATTTCCGGGCGAGACCTGGCAGCTGCCGATGCGGCCGGGCTTGACCGCCGGCTGCTGGCCCGCCGCGGCGCCGAGGCAGTGCTCAAGATGCTGCTGGAAGACGGCTTCTTCCATGCCGATCCGCATCCCGGCAACGTCTTCTACCTGACCGGCAACCGCATCGCCTTCATCGACTTCGGCATGGTCGGACGCCTCAGCGAGGAACGCCGCAGTCAGGTCGCGCGCCTGCTGCACGGGCTGGTCAGCCGGGACAATGCCCTCGTCGCCGACGTGCTGCTCGACTGGAGCGACGACGATCAGCGTGATCCGGACGCCAGCCTCGCAACGCTGCGTGCCGAGATCGACACCTTCGTAGACCTGTACCACGGCGTACCGCTGCAGCAGCTCGACATCGGCGCGATGCTGTCGGACCTGCTCACCATCCTGCGCGAGCACGGCCTGTCCCTGCCCGCCGATCTGGCCCTGATGATCAAGGCCTTCATCACCCTCGAAGGCATGGGCCGGCAGCTCGATCCGGATTTCGACATCGCCGCCGAGGCCAGCCCGTTCCTGCGCCGCGTGCTGCTGGCCCATGCCGCGCCGGCGGCCTTTGCCCGGCGTGGCTGGCGCGCCGTGGCGGATGCGGTGGATCTACTGGCTGGCCTGCCACGGGACCTGCGCCAGTTCCTGCACGCCGCCCGCCGCGGCAAGCTGCAGGTCCAGGTCGAAGTGCTACCGCTGCAACGCTTCGGTGGCCAGATCGACCGGGCGGCCAGCCGGCTGGCGCTCGCGGTCGTGATCGCCGCGCTGATCGTCGGCTCGGCCATCGTCATGACCGTGGACAAAGCCCCCTCCCTGCCCGGCCTGCCATCCTTCGGCCTGCTCGGTTTCATTTCTGCCCTGATCGGCGGACTCTGGCTGCTGGTGTCCATCTGGCGCAGCGGCGGCTCAGACCGGTAATGCCCCCCATGAACACCACAACGACAATCGCCTCCCCCCACCTCGCCCCCCGGCAGGACATCCGGATCATCGCGCTGGTCAGCTTCGCCCATGGCGTTTCACACTTCTTCCACCTCCTGCTGCCGCCGCTGTTCCCGTGGCTGATGCCGGAGTTCGGCCTGGATTTCGTAGGCATCGGCAGCACGATGACGGTCTTTTTCGTCATCTCCGGCATTGGCCAGGCCCTGGCCGGCCTCGCCGTCGATCGCTTCGGCCCGCTGCGGGTGCTGTGCACCGGCGTCGCGTGCTTCATCCTGGCCGGACTCGGGCTGTCCCAGGCCCGCGGCCTCGGCGACCTGATCGCGGTGGCGGCCATCGCCGGCCTGGGCAACAGTGTCTTCCACCCCTGCGATTTCACCATCCTCAACCGCAATGTGTCGCCACCGCGCCTCGGCCACGCCTTCTCCATGCACGGCCTGTCCGGCAACCTGGGCTGGGCCCTGGCGCCGGTCTTCCTGACCGGCATCGCGTCGATCGCCGGCTGGCGGGCCGCCGGGCTGGGCGCCGGCCTGCTGGCCATTCCGGCCCTCGCCCTGCTCCTCATCGGGCGACGCCATTTCGCGGACAGCACGCCAGTCACACACACCGCCGGCGGCAAGGTGACGACGCTGGAGATTCTGAAAGTCGGCCCCGTGTGGCTGTGCTTCGCCTTCTTCCTGCTGCTCACGACGGCCTTCGGCGCGATCCAGAACTTCGCCACGCCCTTGATGCAGGGCATGTACGGGATGCCGCTCGGCCAAGCGGCCGGAACCCTGTCGGCCTATCTGCTGGCGGGCGCAGCGGGCGTGCTGGCCGGCGGTTTTCTGACCCGCCACGCCAGTCAGGGGCGGATCATCGCCGGGGCGCTGTGCGCCGCCGCACTGGCCGCGGTACTGCTCGCCAGCGGCTGGCCCTCCATCGGCATGGTCGTGCCGCTGATGATGGCGATCGGTTTCCTGACGGGACTGGCCGGACCATCGCGGGACTTGCTGGTACGCAGCGCAGCCACGGCACGTTTCGGCCAGGCGGCCTTCGGGCGGGTGTACGGTTTTGTTTACTCTGGCCTGGACACAGGCCTGGCACTCGCCCCGCTGCTCTTCGGTGGCTTCATGGACAAGGGCAATTTCGGCGCTGTGCTGGTCGGCATCGCCATTCTGCAGGCGGCAGCCGTGTTCACCGCGCTGGGTGTCGAGCGACGCTGAGCGCCCTCACGGCGCCAGGCCGTCCTCTTCCGTCTCGTCACTGAAATTGCGGGCGATGGCAGCAAACTCGCCGTCCACCCGCAGGAGCACATCGACGATGTCCGGGTCGAAGTGCTTGCCCCGTTCGAGCGCCATCATTTCGATAGCCTTCTCGTGGGGAAAGGGGGGTTTGTATACGCGCCGGGAAATCAACGCGTCGTATACGTCGGCAACCGCCATCAGGCGCGCCGACACCGGGATCGCGTCGCCGGCGAGGCCCTGCGGATAGCCGCTGCCGTCCCAGCGTTCGTGATGTCCGTAGGCGATCTCGGCGGCGTAACTCAGGAAGGATGCATCGGCCGCCCCCCCCAGTGCCCGCTCAGCTTGCAGAATCGCGTTGCGCCCGTATTCGCAGTGCTGCTTCATGATCACCCACTCGTCGGTGGTCAGCTTGCCCCGCTTCAGCAGGATGGCGTCGGGCGTCGCCACCTTGCCCACATCGTGCAGCGGTGCCGACTTGAACAACAGCTGGATCACCTCCTCATCCAGCTTGTCGCTGAAGCGGGGATGCGTCTGCAACTGCTCGGCGAGGATGCGGACGTAGTGCTGGGTGCGGCGGATATGGTTACCGGTCTCGTTGTCCCGGGCTTCGGCAAGGGCACAGAATGCGGTGATAGTGGCCGCCTGGGCAGCGATCACTTCCTGCTTGCTAGCCACCAGGCGCCGGCTCTGTTCGCTGATTTCCGCGGTGCGCTCCGCTACCAGCAGCTCCAGATCCGCATTGCGGCGCTGCAGTGCCTTGGTGGCCCGGGACAGGGCCAGGTGGGTGCGGACCCGGGCCAGCACGACGGGTGGAGAAATCGGCTTGTGGATGAAGTCCTCGGCGCCAAGGGAGAAGCCCTGCTCCTCGTCTTCCGGACGATCCAGGCCGGTCAGGAACATGACCGGGATACCGCGCGTGGTCTCTGACGACTTGAGCCGGCGGCACACCTCGAAACCGTCGAGGCCGGGCATCATCACATCAAGCAGGATCAGGTCGGCACGCCCTCCTGCCTCCAGGAAGCCAAGTGCTTCGCTGCCACTCATGGCCGGGTGGACCTCATAATGCTCGGCCAGCACATCCTCGAGAATCAGCAGATTGTCAGCCTGGTCGTCCACCACCAGCACATGGGCACGCTGTTTCATAGCAAACTCTGGAACCATTTCTGACAACCCGCCTTTTCACCCACGTCTGTTCGGCGAACATTCCAGCACCTGTTGCGTGTCACCGCAAGCGTCGCCTGAAATACCATGGCCCTGATTTACAGTTTTCCACCGATTGCCGCGCCTTCGGCGCGCACCCTGATCCTCGGCAGCATGCCGGGCGATGCCTCGCTGCGCGCCAGCCAATACTACGCCCACCCGCGCAATCTGTTCTGGCCCATCCTCGGAGAACTGATCGGCGCCCATCCCACCCTGCCCTATGCCGAGCGCCTGCGCTGCCTGGAGACCGCCGGCTTCGCGCTGTGGGATGTCCTGCAGTGCTGTGAGCGGGAAGGCAGTCTCGATACCCGGATCGATGCCAGCACTATCGTACCGAACGACTTCGCGGGTTTTCTGGCAGCCCACCCGCACATTACACGGATCTTCTTCAATGGGGCGATGGCGGAGACGAGTTTCCGGCGCCACGTGTTGAAATCGCTGGCGCCGCGCCCACTGGCCTACCAGCGCCTGCCGTCCACCAGCCCCGCCAACGCCGCAATCAGCTTCGCCAGGCGCCTGGATGCCTGGCGAAGCATACTGTCAGACGCCTCTCCGGCTCAGTGCTCCAGCACATAGGTGCCGGGAGCATCGGCCAGCGCCGGATAGGCCTTGGTCTCCACCGGCGGCGCATCGACCAATTCCCCGCACTGGGGCTTGAGCCAGGCCATCCAGTCTTCCCACCAGCTGCCGGCATTCTCCTTGGCCCCTTCGTACCAGCCTTCCGCGGTGTCGCTGCGACGGGCCTGCCCGACCCAGAACTTGCGCTTGGGCGGCTTGACCGGTGGATTGACGATGCCGAGGATGTGCCCGGAGCTGGACAGCACGAAACGTTTCGTGCCCCCGACGTAGTTCATGGTGCGGAAGGTCTGCTTCCACGGAGCGATATGGTCGTCCTCGGCCGACACCGCATAGACGGGCTGGGTGATGGCGCCGAGGTCGATGGGTTCGCCCGCGACAGTGAGGCTGTCCTTGTCGATCAGGCGGTTGTGCAGGTACAGCTCGCGCAGATACCAGGCGTGCATCGCGTAGGGCATGCGTGTGGTGTCCATGTTCCAGTACAGCACGTCGAACGGCGGCGGCGTTTCCCCATACAGCCAACCATGCACGACGTAGTGCCAGATCAGGCTGTTCGAGCGGAGCAAGCGGAACGCGGAGGCCATCTCCGCGCCATCCAGGTAGCCCTTGCGCTCCATGTTCTGCGTGATGAAGCGGATGCTGCCTTCGTCCACAAAGACTTCGATATCGCCCGGCTTGTGGAAATCGACCAGGGTCGTGAACAGCGTCCAGTGGGACACAGGCACGTCCTCGGCAGCGAAATGGCGGTTTGCCCAGGCCATGTAGGTGCTCAAGGCCGTCCCACCGATACAGTAGCCGACCGCATGCACCTTCGGCGAACCGGTCATGCCGCGGGCGGTATCGACGAGGGCCTGCACCCCTTCGACCAGATAGTCGTCGAAAGTGACATCCCGCATTTCCGACCCAGGGTTCTTCCAGCTGGTGATGAAGACATCGAAGCCCTGATCCAGCAGGTAGCGGATCATGCTTTTCTTGGGGTTCAGGTCCAGGATGTAGAACTTGTTGATCCACGGCGTAACGATCACGATGGGCGTCCGGTACACCTGTGGCTTGGTCGGCGTGTAATGCAGGACTTCCAACAGACGGTTGCGGAAGACAACCTTGCCTGGCGTAGTGGCCAGGTTCTGGCCAACAGTGAAATCGCCGGGATCGGTCATCCGGATGTTGCCAGCCTCTAGATCGTCGAGGAAGTTCCGGAATCCGCGCATGACGCTCTCACCCCTGGTTTCCACGGCCAGCCGCATTGCCACCGGGTTCATCCAGAAGAAGTTCGAGGGCGCCACCGCGTTGAGCCATTTCCGCCACCAGAACGCAGCCCGGCGGCGCTCCTTCTGGGACAGCCCCGGGGTGTCGTAGAGCATGTCCTGGACATGGTGGGTCATGACCAGGTACCACTCCTTCAGCAGATCCCAGCTAGGTGACTCGGCCCAGGCCGGATCGGAAAAGCGGTTGTCGTCCGCGTGGGGACGAACGGGGTCCTCGCTGGGCAGGCCGAGCAGACGGCGCCATGTATGCCATTGCAGCGCCCACAGGCTGCCCGATACGCGGGTCATCGCCTCGGCCAGTTCCTGGGGATGGGCAGACCAAGCGAGTTGTGCATGAACCAGCGGTGCGGCCATGCCAAGGGGATCGATCGAGGACTCGACCGAGTCGTGCAACTGTCTCAGCGACTTGCGGGCTAGATCGAGCGGTGCTGCGGGTTCGCGACGGGGCATGACTCACGACTCCTTTCATGCAAAATAAATTAGCCACCGGCATCATGCACCGGATCGGCGAAATCTTGTGCTTGCAGGAATCGTGATCCTGCGAGGGAACGGGACCGTTGATATTCGTCAAGCCGCCCCCGATCAGACTGCGTTTTATAATGGGACACCCAGTTCCCGACAGGATCGACACCATGTTCAAGAACATTTTGGTACCAACCGATGGCTCCGAACTCTCCGACTCCACCGTGGTCAGGGCCGTGAGCTTCGCCAAGGAAGCTGGTGCCCGTATCACCTTCTTCTATGCCCAGCCGGACTTTCCGATGCCCATCTATGGCGAAGGCGCCCTGATAGACCCGACCACCCCCGAACAGTTCAGTCGTGCTGCCGCTGCGGAAGCGGAGGCGATCCTGTCCCGCGCCCGCTCCAGTGCGGAAGCCGCCGGCGTTGAATCAAGCGGGGATACCCTCGTCAGCGAGGTTCCCTACGAGGCAATCATCGAGGCAGCCGAGCGCAACGCCTGCGACCTGATCTTCATGGCGTCCCACGGCCGGCGCGGCCTGAGCGGCTTGCTACTGGGCAGCGAGACCCAGAAGGTACTGACCCACAGCAAGATCCCGGTGCTGGTCTATCGCTGAAATCCCGGCGCCACGCGAAGTTTTGCACCAACAAAAAAGAGGCCCCGCAAAACTGCGCAGCCTCTTTTTTTACTTGGGTCGGCGCCCCCTGCCCCGGGGAAAATCCCGAATCAATCCGTCTCAGTGCTGTTGATCTCGGCCGCCGTCTGCTGGAAAAACAGGGTGGTGAGACTGGAAGCGGCACAAACAAGCCAGAAACCGAAGAATCCGATCGAATACGTTGCTGTCGGGGAAAAGTGCACCGGCTCGCCTAACAGGTATAGCTCCTGTGGATTAACGACGGTGAAAAAGATGATCTCGGCCACGCCCGCCACCAAGAACGAAGGCCATAGAACCTGGATCAGTTTCAGCATGCTCAAGCTCCCCAAATAAATGCGGGCCCCAAAGGGCCCGCGTCAGTCAGCTAGGAATGAGAATGTCGTTCGTCTTCCGCAATGTGCCGCTTGGCAAAACGATACAGATACCCAGCCATCACAATGACGAACCCAATCGTGAACAAGCTCAGCAGGCCGATGTCGCTACCGAACAATTCCTTCCAGGCCATGACTTCCTCCATGTCAATCAACAGGTTTCAGATCCGCTGAATCGATCCGGATCTCCGTCTCTGTGGGGAGGAATGCGGCCCCTGACAGCCTCCAGCTGCGGGACTCATCTTCTATTAACACCTTCCAGTGGGCACTCACCAGCTCGCTCTGGATGCGCCCTTGGTAGCCGCCGGCGCTGCGCTCCAGGACGATCTGCTGATCCAGGCCACCACGGGTCGGGTGGGCCAGAGTAACCAGCAAACGGGCCGGCAATTCCACGCCCGACTTCGCCTGCAGCGTCACAGACAGGCCATCTGCCGTGAAACGGACCTCGGCTTTCAACCCCTGGCTGGCAGCAGCTGTCGCGCGGGCAAGGGTCTGGTTGATCGCCAGCCCCTGCTTGTAATAATCGTCGGCAACCATGCCGTCGAAGGACGTCACGGCCAGCCACATGGTGATGCTGCCACCAATGATGGCCGTCACCGGCATCAGCATCAGCAACCAGGTCCAGCGCTCCTTGTACCAGGGCGTGGAGGAAAGCTGGTTCGGAGCCATCGTTCTTTGATTCATCTGTGCGTTTCTCTACTGCGGTATCAGGAACACCGACTTCTCCCGTACCGCCACGGTTTCATCGTCC
>NZ_JAYSDK010000004.1:177176-216951 GCF_041914405.1 Zoogloea sp. | reverse complement strand
TGTTCACGGTCTTGCCCACACCGGCACCACCGAACAGGCCCACCTTACCGCCCTTAGCGAACGGGCAGATCAGATCGATAACCTTGATGCCGGTTTCGAGCAGATCGACGGAGGGAGAGAGCTCGTCGAACTTCGGAGCCTTCTGGTGAATAACACGGCGCTCGTCGCATTCGATCGGACCAGCTTCGTCGATCGGGCGACCCAGCACGTCCATGATGCGGCCCAGGGTGCCGTGGCCGACCGGCACAGCGATACCCTTGCCAGTGTTCGAAACTTGCATGCCACGACGCAGGCCGTCCGAAGACCCCAGCGCAATGGTACGCACAACGCCGTCGCCGAGCTGCTGCTGAACTTCGAGAACCAGTTCAGAACCTGCCAACTCGAGGGCGTCGTAAATCTTGGGCATCGCGTCGCGCGGGAACTGCACATCCACCACGGCGCCGATGCATTGAACGATCGTTCCTTGACTCATCGTCGTTTCCCCAAACTTGTTAAACCGTTACACCGCGGCTGCGCCGCCGACAATTTCCGACAGTTCCTTGGTGATCGCTGCCTGACGGGTCTTGTTGTAGACCAGTTGCAGTTCGCCAATCACGTTCCCTGCGTTGTCGGAGGCTGCCTTCATCGCCACCATCCGGGCACTCTGTTCGGACGCCATGTTCTCGGCGACAGCCTGGTACACCAGCGCTTCGACATAGCGCACCAGGAGTTCGTCGATCACCACCTGCGCGTCCGGCTCGTAGAGGTAGTCCCAGGTCCCTTCCGGGGTACCGAGACGCTCGCCGGTCAGCGGGAGAAGCTGCTCAAGCTGGGGTTCCTGCTTCATCGTATTGATGAAGCGGGAGTAAACAATGTGCACCTCGTCCAGCTCGCCATTCTGGAAGGCATCGATCATGACCTTGACGGGCCCGATCAGCTTTTCCAGGTGGGGGGTATCCCCGAGCTGGGTGACGTGCGAAACCACCTTGGCACCAAGGCGCTGCATGAAACCCAGCCCCTTGTTGCCGATGGCGGTCACGCGGATGTCGGAGACACCCGTGCTTTCCCAATTTTTGAGCGCATTCAACCCGACACGCAGAGTGTTGGTGTTGAGGCCGCCGCACAGACCCTTGTCGGTCGTGACGACGATCAGCCCCACACGCTTGGCATTGTCCTTTTTGACGAGGAACGGATGCTTGTAGTCGGTGATGTTGGCTGCAGACAGATTCGCGGCGAGACGGCGGATCTTCTCGGCGTAGGGACGGGCTGCACGCATGCGGTCCTGAGCTTTACGCATCTTGGACGCTGCGACCATCTCCATGGCCTTGGTGATCTTTTTAGTGTTCTGGACACTCTTGATCTTGTTACGGATCTCTTTGCCGCTAGCCATATTGCTCTCCGTATGCCCGCGTTAAGCCCAGCTCTTCTTGAACTCTTCGATGACGGCGGCGAGTTGCTTGTTGCCTTCGGCGTCGAGGTCCTTGGTCGCTTCGATCTTGGCAACCAGATCGGCGGCCTTGGTCTTAACGTACTGGTGCATTGCGGCTTCGCAGGCCAGAGCGCGCTTGACTTCGACATCGTCGAAAGCACCCTTGTCGACCGCGAACAGAGTGATCGCCATTTCGGAAACCGACAGCGGGGCGTATTGCTGCTGCTTCATCAGTTCCGTAACCAAGCGACCGCGCTCGAGCTGCTTGCGGGTGGCTTCGTCCAGATCGGAAGCGAACTGCGCGAACGCAGCCAGCTCACGGTACTGGGCAAGGGCCAGACGCACACCGCCGCCGAGCTTCTTGATGATCTTGGTCTGGGCAGCGCCACCGACGCGGGACACCGAGATACCCGCGTTGATAGCGGGACGGATACCAGCGTTGAAGAGGTCGGTTTCCAGGAAGATCTGGCCGTCGGTAATCGAGATCACGTTGGTCGGAACGAACGCGGAAACGTCGCCGGCCTGGGTTTCGATCACGGGGAGAGCGGTCAGAGAACCGGTCTTGCCCTTGACTTCACCCTTCGTGTATTGCTCGACGTACTCCTCGGACACACGAGCAGCGCGCTCGAGCAGACGGGAGTGCAGGTAGAACACGTCGCCGGGGTAGGCTTCACGGCCGGGAGGACGACGCAGCAGCAGGGACACCTGACGGTAGGCCCAAGCCTGCTTGGTCAGATCGTCATAAACGATCAGGGCATCTTGACCGCGATCGCGGAAGTATTCGCCCATGGTGCAGCCGGAGTACGGAGCGATGTATTGCATCGCGGCGGACTCGGAAGCGGTAGCGGCAACGACGATCGTGTATTCCAGAGCGCCGTTTTCTTCCAGCTTGCGAACCACGTTGGCGATGGTCGAAGCCTTCTGACCGACCGCAACGTAGATACAAATCATGTTTTCGCCCTTTTGGTTGATGATCGCATCAACCGCAACGGCAGTCTTACCGGTCTGACGGTCGCCGATGATCAGCTCACGCTGACCACGACCGACGGGAACCATGGAATCGACGGACTTCAGACCGGTTTGCACCGGCTGGGAAACCGACTTACGCCAGATCACGCCCGGAGCAACCTTTTCGATCGGCTCGGTGACCTTAGCGTTGATCGGGCCCTTGCCGTCGATCGGCTGGCCCAGGGAGTTGACCACGCGGCCAACCAGTTCGGGACCAACGGGAACTTCCAGAATGCGACCGGTGCACTTGACGGTGTCGCCTTCGGAAATGCCTTCGTACTCACCCAGCACCACGGCGCCGACGGAGTCGCGCTCGAGGTTCATGGCGAGGCCGAAAACGTTGCCGGGGAATTCCAGCATTTCGCCCTGCATGGCATCGGAGAGGCCGTGGATACGGCAGATACCGTCGGTCACTGAAACCACGGTACCCTCGGTGCGGGCATTCGCGGACAGCTGCAGGTTCTGAATCCGACTCTTGATCAGGTCACTGATTTCAGAGGGGTTGAGTTGCATTGCTTATGCTCCTAGTTCTTTAGCGCGGCGGCCATGTTCGCGAGCTTGCCGCGGACCGAGGCGTCGATGACTTCATCCCCAACGGCGATCTTTACCCCACCAATCAATTCGGGGTCGACGCTGACGGTCACATTGAGCTTGGCCTTGAAGCGGGCTTCAAGGTCGGCAACCAGTGCGTTCAGCGTGGCATCGTCCATCGGGAAGGCGGAGGTAATGTTCGCCTCCTTGACACCTTCGTGTTCGTTCTTGAGTTCAACGAACAGGTCACGGATCTCGGGAAGCACTTGCAGACGCTCGTTCTCAACCAGGACGCGGACGTAGTTCTGCTGTTCGGCAGACAGTCCGGCGCCGGCGACATCGAGGAAAAGCCCTGCCAGTTGTTCCGGCAGGAGCTTGGGATCGGCGATGCAATCCCGCATTTGCGCATCGCTGGCTACGGTAGCCAGACGATCAAGTGCTTCCGACCAAGGCCCCAGCGCGTTGCCCGCGGAAGCGAGCTGAAATGCCGCTTCAGCATAGGGGCGTGCGATGGTGACGTTCTCGGCCATGGCTTATTGAAGTTCCTGTTTCAGGTTGGCCAGCAGATCGGCGTGGGCCTGAGCGTTGATTTCCTTGCGGAGAATCTTCTCGGCGCCAGCGACGGCGAGTTGGGCGACCTGATCACGCAGGGCTTCCTTGGCGCGTTGAGCAGCGACACCGGCTTCGGCTTCGGCGGCTTCACGAGCCTGGGCAATGATACGGGCGGCTTCGGCGCGAGCTTCATCGAGGAAGGAAGCAGCCTGCTTTTCAGCAGAGGCACGGACGTCCGTAGCGGACTCGCGGGCCTTGCGCAGCTCTTCAACGACTTTCTTCTCGGCATGAGCGAGATCGCTCTTCGCCTTGTCCGCAGCCGCCAGCCCGTCGGCGATCTTCTTCGCGCGCTCATCGAGTGCCTTCACAATGGGGGGCCACACGAACTTCATCGTGACCCACGCCAGAATGAAGAACACAACGAGCTGGGCTACCAGGGTTGCGTTCAAATTCACGGTAATCTTCCTTTAGTCAGGTTGAACCGCGAAACTTAGATCTTGAACGGGTTGGCGAACGCAAACATCATGGCGATACCGACGCCGATCAGGAACGCAGCGTCGATCAGACCGGCCAGCAGGAACATCTTGGTCTGCAGAGCGTTCATCAGTTCGGGCTGACGGGCGGATGCTTCGAGGTACTTGCTACCCATGATGCCGATACCGATACAGGCACCGATAGCACCCAGACCAATGATCAGACCAGCGGCCAGAGCAACAAAACCAAGAACGTGTTCCATGACGACTCCTTTAGTTGAGATGATTTAAATTGAAACTAAAACTGCAAATTGAAACTTGAAACCGGGACTGCTTAGTGGCTTTCGTGGGCCTGGCCGATATACACCAGGGTCAGCATCATGAAGATGAAAGCCTGCAGGGCAACGATCAGGATATGGAAGACGGCCCAGATGGAACCGGCGACCACATGGCCGAGGAAACCGAAGACGGTAGCGGTACCGCCCATCAGCGCGATCAGCATGAAGACCAACTCACCGGCGTACATGTTGCCGAACAGTCGCATGCCGTGGGAAACGGTCTTGGCCAGGAATTCGATCATCTGCATCAGGAAATTGATCGGATACAGCAGCGGGTGGGAACCGAAAGGCGCAGTGAAGAGCTCATGTACCCAGCCGCCAAAACCCTTGATCTTGATGTTGTAGTACAGGCAGATAAGCAGCACGCCGATGGACATACCAAGGGTGCCATTCAGGTCGGCAGTCGGAACGACACGCAGGAAGGCATGCTCATCACCGGAAATCAGCGCCCAGATCTTGGGCAGCAGATCAACCGGCAGGAAGTCCATCGAGTTCATCAGGAAGATCCAGAAGAACACGGTCAGGGCAACGGGAGCAACGAACTTGCGGGATTCGGCGCTATGCACGATACCCTTGGCCTGGTCGGCAACCATCTCGACGAGGATTTCGATAGCGGCCTGGAAACGACCGGGAACGCCGGAGGTGGCGCCGGAAGCGGCCTTGATCAGGATCAGCAGCGTGACGATGCCAAGACCGATGGAGAAAAACAGGGTATCGACGTTCCACACGCTCCAGTCGATGATCGCGCTCTGGGCGTGACCAGTCGAATTGAAGTGGGTCAAGTGGTGGACGATGTATTCACCCGCGGACGGGGCATGTGCTTCGTGGCCAGTGCTCATGGTCAGGTCTTCACCAAAAATGCAAATAAATTCGCCTTCAGCGCCACGACCAACCCGAGAAACAACGCCAACCAATGGACGTCTGGATACACGAGTCGAACGGTCGCCAACAATCCTACGGTTGACGCGATCTTAAAGAACTCGCCAACAAAAAACGCAAGCGGGTACGACGCTGCTGGACGCTTAGAAACCGCGTGCAGACGCAGGGCGAAAAACAAATTGGGAAGAACACAGGCTGCGCCTCCCAACGCCGCCGACAACGCACCGCGCACCCCTGAAAATGCTCCAGCGATCAATGTCGCCAGAATCGTCGCGCCTATCTGCAGGAATACCGCTTTTAACATTGGCTCTCTGCGTGGCACGTCGGGTGTTGCGCCGTCCGCCGTACGAAAAACATGCGGATGATAGGGGTTAACCGCAGCCAAGTCAATCCTCGCGGCGGCGCAGCATCCATTTGACCTGTTTCACGAATTTCGTTTTTCATCACTCCATTCATTGACAAATTCCAAAAACATATCGATCATTATCGATATGAAAAACAACTACTCCCGCGCCATCCCTGAAGAGTGGCGTGAAATATCCGCCGTATTCACCGCACTGGGTGACGAACACCGGCAGCGCATCCTGCTGACTTTCGAGCCCGGCGAACGCCTCAACGTCGGCCAGATCGCCGAAGTGTCCACCTTGGCGCGCTCGACGGTATCCCACCATCTGAAGGTCCTGCGGGAATCCGGGGTACTGATCGCCGAGCGGGAGGGCAAGGAAATCTACTTCCATGTGAATAAGGCATATCTGCAGGACACCCTCGGCACCGTGCTGGACTACCTCTCCACCAACCTCTGAGCCATTCCCACCACCATGCGATCGTTCATCAAGGCCATCCTTCGCAGTCTTGCGGCGTTGCTGTTCCGCGTCCGCCTCATCGGCACTCCGGCAGAGCGACATGAACGCCTGCTGATCATCGCCAACCATGAGTCTTTCCTCGACGGCCTGCTGCTCGGCCTGTTTCTGCCCTTCAATCCCGTATTCGTCGTGCACACCGGCATTGCGCAGAATCCGTTCTTCCGTCTGGCGTTGTCGCTGGTGGACTATCTCGCGGTGGACCCGACCAGCCCGATGGCGATGAAGAAGGTCATTCGCTTGATCGAGAGCGGGCGTCCGGTGGTGATCTTCCCGGAAGGGCGCATCACGACGACCGGCAGTCTGATGAAGACCTACGATGGTCCGGCCTTCGTCGCAGCCAAGACCGGCGCGACGATCCTGCCGGTCCGCATAGATGGCGCCTCCCGCACCTATTTCTCGCGCCTCGCGTCCCATGTGCCGCGCCGGTTGTTTCCGCGAATCATGCTGAACATCCAGCCGACAACCCACCTGCCGATGCCCGACGGCGCGACTGCCCGCATACGGCGGCGCAAGGCCGGCGAAGCTATGCGTCA
This sequence comes from Zoogloea sp., assembly GCF_041914405.1. NCBI lineage: Bacteria > Pseudomonadati > Pseudomonadota > Betaproteobacteria > Rhodocyclales > Zoogloeaceae > Zoogloea > Zoogloea sp. The sequence goes on along the minus strand of NZ_JAYSDK010000004.1, from coordinate 210,366 downwards.
GCTGATGCAGGAACTGATCTTCGCGACCCGCCCCGACCAGACCCTTTTCGAGACGCTCCTCGATGCGGCCGACATCCAGGGAAGTAAGCACCGTCTGCTCGAAGACCTGAAGCAGATCGAATACAGCTACGGCGACCTGATCAAGATGGCCCTCGCCCTTGGCCGCCTGGTGGCACGGGAGAGTCGGCAGAGTGAAGCAGTCGGCCTGCTGCTGCCCAACCTTACCGCCACCCTCAGCCTGATCTTCGGTCTGACCGCCCACCGCCGGGTTGCCGCGATGCTCAACTACACGGCCGGCACGGAAGGCATGCAGACCGCCTGCACCGCGGCGCAGATCCGCACCATCGTAACTTCCCGCACCTTCATCGAGCAGGCCAAGCTGGGGGACAAGCTGGCCGCGCTGCGCGACGTACGGATGATCTACCTCGAGGACCTGCGCGAGACGATCAGCCTTGGCGACAAGCTGTGGCTGGTGCTGTGGGCGCTGCGTTTCCCGCGCACGGCCTTGCCTGCAGGATCGCCGGAGGATCCCGCAGTGGTGTTGTTCACGTCCGGTTCGGAGGGCAAGCCGAAGGGCGTCGTGCTGTCCCACCGGGCCCTGCTGGCCAATGTCGCGCAGATCCGCGCGGTCGTCGATCTGTCGATCGACGACAAGATCCTCAATGCGCTGCCGCTGTTCCACTCCTTTGGTCTCACCGCTGGCGCGCTGCTGCCGGTGTTGAGCGGCGCGAAGGTCTTCCTCTATCCGTCACCACTGCACTACCGGGTGATTCCGGAACTGGCCTACGACCGCAACTGCACCGTGCTGCTGGGCACCAGCACCTTCCTTGGCAATTACGCCAAGTTCGCCCACCCCTACGATTTCTATCGCCTGCGCTACGTCATCGCCGGTGCCGAAAAGCTGGCGACACCGGTGCGCGACCTGTGGTTCGAGAAGTTCGGCATCCGCATCTTCGAAGGCTACGGTGCGACCGAAACCGCCCCTGTGCTGGCGGTCAATACGCCGATGGCCTTCCGCAGTGGCACCGTCGGCCAGTTCCTGCCCGGCGTCCAGCACAAGCTGGTGGAGGTCCCCGGTATTCCGGGTGGCGGCATGTTGCACGTGAAATGCCCGAACCTGATGTCCGGCTACTTGCGCGTCGAAGCACCTGGCGTGCTGCAGGCTCCGGCATCGGCAGCGGGCGACGGCTGGTACGAGACCGGTGACGTGGTGGATATCGACACGGATGGCTTTGTGAAGATCGTCGGGCGCATCAAGCGTTTTGCCAAGGTCGCCGGCGAAATGGTGTCGCTGGAAGTCGTCGAGAAACTGGCCAATAGCAGCTCCCCCACTGCCCAGCATGCAGCCTCAACCCGCCCTGACGCAGCCCGCGGCGAAACCATCCTGCTGTACACCACGGACAGGAGCCTGACCCGGGAACACCTGCAGACCGCCGCACGCGAGAGCGGCTGGCCTGAGATCGCCGTGCCACGCCAGATCATCGCAGTGGAAGCGCTGCCACTGCTGGGCACCGGCAAGATCGACTACGTCACCCTGAAACAATGGGCCGAACAGGCCTGATCAAAACGCTTGAAGGAGTCCGCCGATGAAACCTGTCCGTTGGATTGCGATCATGCTGTCGTCCGCCGCGCTTGCCGGCTGTGCATCCTGGTTCAACAACCAGCACCGCACGGCCGAACGCGGATCGGTCGTCGAATACCTGTATCCCCAGGGCGACAAGCCGGCCCTCAAGCCGAGCCTGCCCGAACTGCATCTACCACTATGGGTCGGCATCGCCTTTGTGCCGGGCGACAATTACTCCAACCTCGGCGAAGGCGACCGCAACCAGCTCATCGACCGGGTCAAGGCGGCCTTCGCCAACCGCCCCTACATCGCCAAGATCGAGACCATTCCATCCAACTACCTGCGTTCCCGCGGCGGTTTTGGCAATCTGGAACAGGCCGCCCGGATGTTCAACGTGGACGTGGTGGTGCTGCTGTCCTATGACCAGGTCCAATTCACCGACACCAACCGCCTCTCGCTGTTGTACTGGACCATCGTCGGCTCCTACCTGATCAACGGCAATCAGTACGACGTCAATACCCTGGTAGATGCCTCAGTTTTCGATGTCTCCAGCCGGAGCCTGCTGTTCCGGGCCCCCGGCACCAGCCAGGTCAAGGGCACCGCGCCGCGGGTGATCCTGTCCGAGGACGCCCGCCAGGCAAGGGCCGAAGGTTTCCGCCTTGCAGTGGAAGACCTGCTGCCCCGCCTCGATGCCCAGCTCGAGAATTTCCGGACCCGCATCCGCGAAGAAAAGGCCGCCCGGATCGTCAGAGCCGGTTCCGCGGAGTCGGCCGAAGCCGCAAAGCCGTGACAGGCCACGCGGCTTCATCATTCCTCACCGGTACCCGCCATCGCGGGGCCGGACGCGTCGAACTATCCTCATTCCCCGATCGGACCCACGCATGAGCTCACAGCCGGATCGTCCCTCGTCCCAAAGCATCAGCCAACCGCACTCCCAGTTCGCCCTGCTGAAGGAGAAACGTTTTCTCCCCTTCTTCCTGACCCAGTTCCTCGGCGCCTTCAACGACAACCTGTTCAAGAACGCCCTCGTCGTGCTGTTGACCTTCCAGGCCGCCAACTGGACGAGCATCGCGCCGGCGCTGCTGGCCAACCTGGCTGCCGGCATCTTCATCCTGCCGTTCTTCCTGTTCTCGGCCAGTGCCGGCCAACTGGCCGACAAATACGACAAGGCCTATCTCACCCGGCTGGTCAAGGTGCTGGAAATCGCGATCATGCTGGTCGCGCTGACAGGTTTCCTGCTGCATAGCCTGCCTGTCCTGTTCGGTGCGTTGTTCCTGCTCGGCTGCCACTCGACCCTGTTCGGGCCAGTCAAATACGCCCTGCTACCCCAGCACCTGCGCGAGGATGAGCTGGTCGGCGGCAATGCGCTGGTGGAAGCTGGCACTTTCGTGGCGATCCTAGTCGGTACCCTGATCGGCGGCCTGCTGGCTTCCGCCGAGCACGGCGAACTGTGGATCGCCGGTGGCGGGCTGGTGGTTGCCATCGCCGGCTACCTGACCAGTCGCGGCGTTCCGCCCGCACCGGCGCCCGATCCGGAACTGCGCGTCAATCCCAATCCACTCACCGAAACCTGGCGCAACATCGGTTTCGCCCGGCAGAACCGCACGGTTTTCCTGGCAATCATGGGGATTTCCTGGTTCTGGCTGTACGGCGCGCTGTTTCTCGCCCAGTTTCCCGCCTACGCCAAATCCATTCTCGGCGGCGGCGAAGGGACCGTCACGCTGCTGCTCGCCACCTTCACTGTAGGCATCGGCCTGGGCTCCCTGCTGTGCGAAAAACTGTCCGGCGGCCACGTGGAAATCGGCCTAGTACCTTTCGGGTCCATCGGCCTGACACTCTTCGGTCTCGATCTGGCCTTGGCATCGCCCTCCGTCTTGCCCACCAGCGCACCACTGCCGGTCAGCGCAGTCCTGAGCCAGCCGGGAACCCTCCACGTACTGCTGGCCCTGACGATGCTCGGCGTCTTCGGCGGCTTCTTCATCGTGCCCCTTTACGCGATGATGCAGACCCGCTCGGCACCCGCACAGCGGGCGCGGGTCATCGCCGCCAACAACATCGTCAACGCCCTGTTCATGGTGGCCGGGGCGCTGGGCGCCGGCAGCCTGCTCAGCGCGGGCCTGTCCATCCCGACACTGTTCGGCGTCGCCGCGCTGATGAATGCCGCCGTGGCGATCTACATCTACAAACTGGTCCCCGAATTCCTGCTGCGCTTCGTCGTCTGGCTGCTGGTACACACGGTTTACCGCCTGCGCACCGATGGTATCGAACGGATTCCCGAGGAAGGTCCGGCGCTGATCGTCTGCAATCACGTCAGCTACGTGGACGCGCTGATCATCGCCGCAGCCTGCCGCCGCCCGATCCGTTTCGTCATGGATCACCGCATCTTCCGCTGGCCGCTGCTGTCTTTCGTTTTCCGGCACGGTCGTGCCATTCCCATCGCCCCGGCGAAGGAAGACCCGGCCATGCTCGAGACCGCCTACGCCGAAGTATCCCGGGCACTGGCCGACGGCGAGTTGGTATGTCTTTTCCCGGAGGGAAAGATCACCGCCGATGGCGAGCTGTCCCCATTCCGCCCGGGCGTCAACCGTATCCTTGAAGCCAATCCAGTCCCCGTTGTCCCGCTGGCACTGCGCGGTCTGTGGGGTAGCATGTTCTCCCGTAAGGACGGAACGGCACTGCCTCGTCCGCTGCGCCGGGGTCTGTTCAGCCGCATCGAGTTGATCGCCGGCGCTCCTTTGCCAGCGGTTGCGGCGAATGTCTCCAGTCTGCAAACCGTCGTTGCGCAACTCCGCGGCGACTGGAAATGAAAGGATGGGTGTCCGGTGAAGATTGTCATCACGCTGATCAAGATCTCAGTCCTGATCATCCTGCTGCTGTCCGTCTTTGCCGGCGGCGTGTGTGTCGTCCTTGGCACCAGTGAGCCGGCGATGGCCGGCATAGGCGTGGTGTCCATCCTTCTCTTCGGCTGGCCGGCCTGGCTGATCGGTAAATCCCTCCTCGGCACAGACGACCCGGAAGACAAGGACGACGCCCCCCCGACCGATCCCGCCCCATGATCCACGATCCGGCGACCGCGCATGCCGTCCACGCGGTCTTCGAGGCTCTGGGCCTGGCCGCCGGCAGCCAGTTGTTCCTCCGCTCCCAGCGGCGACTGACGACCGGCAATGCGTTGCATGGGCCCCGCTTCTTGATCTTGTGCGGCTGCCTGCTCGGCGCCGCGATAGGCAACAAGCTGGTTTTCTGGGCTGAAATGCCCCATTGGCTGCGTGAAGCTGACGGTTGGCGCCTACTGCTAGCCGGGCAATCGATGGTTGGTGGGCTGCTCGGTGGCCTGATCGGCACAGAAATCGCGAAGAAACTGGCCGGAATCCGGAGCTCCACCGGCGACGCCTATGTGATGCCAATCCTGCTTGGGCTGGCAATCGGCCGGATCGGCTGCTTTCTCGCCGGTCTTAATGACGGCACTTACGGTGTGCCAACGTCCCTACCGTGGGCGATCGACTTCGGCGACGGCATTCCACGCCACCCGACGCAGCTATACGAAATAGCGTTTGCCGGCATGCTCGCGCTGCTTCTGCACAAGACCACTCCATTTTTGGCGGCCTCCAGCGGATTGCGCTTCAAAATGATGCTGTCCGCCTATCTGGCGTGGCGGCTGGGAATCGACGCGCTCAAGCCCGTCCCTTTCCCATGGCCAGGCGGACTGTCCGGCATCCAGTGGGTCTGCGCACTGGCGCTCGCCGCTTATCTTCCCCTCACTCTCCGCCAGTGGCGTCGCCTCCATGTCGCGCAAGAACCGTCCCTACCTGTTCCATGACACCACCACTTCGGTATGTTCCCAGTGCCTACGGCGCGTCGAAGCCAAGATCCTGATCAAGGACGAGCAGGTCTTCCTGGAGAAATGGTGCCCGGCCCACGGCATTGAACGGGTGCTGGTCGCGGATGACGCGGCCTACTACCGGCTTGGCCGTGAAGTTTATGTGAAGGCGCCGGAAATGCCGGAAAACTTCTCGACGCGCATGGAATTCGGCTGTCCTTACGACTGCGGCCTGTGCCCCGACCACATGCAGCACTCCTGTCTGACCGTGCTGGAAGTAACCGATCATTGCAACCTGCACTGCCCGGTGTGCTACGCCGGTTCCGGCCCCGAGCGCCTGAACCACCGCCCGCTGGCAGTCATCGAGGCGATGCTGGATGCGGTGGTCCGGAACGAGGGCGAGCCGGACGTGGTGCAGCTGTCAGGCGGCGAACCGACACTCCACCCGGATTTCTTCGCCATCCTCGATGCCGCCAAAGCCCGGCCGATCCGCCACCTGATGGTGAACACCAATGGCATCCGTCTGGCCCAGGATCCGGAGTTCGCCACCCGCCTGGCCGAATACAGGCCTGGGCTCGAGATCTACCTACAATTCGACTCCCTGCGCGAGGACGCACTACAGGACTTGCGTGGCGCGGACCTGCGGCGCATCCGCGAGCAGGCCCTGGACGCCCTCGATCGCCACAACTTATCCACAACCCTGGTGATGACGCTGAAGAAGGGCGTCAATGACGACGAGATCGGCGACGTCATCCGCTACGCGCTGACCCGCCCGAGCGTGCGCGGTGTGACGCTGCAACCGATACAAGACGCCGGCCGCAACGACGGCTTCAGCGCCGGCACGCACCGCCTGACCCTCAGCGAAATTCGTCGCCGCATCGCCGAGCAATCCGGACTGTTCAGCCTGGACGACATCGTGCCGGTTCCCTGCAACCCGGACACCCTGGCCATGGGCTACGCCCTCAAGCTGGGCGGCGAAATCCATCCGCTGACCCGCTTCCTCGGTCCGGAAGCACTCCTCGCAGGCCCCGCCAACACCATCGTGTTCGAGCGCGATCCGGCCATCAAGGCCAAACTCTTCCGGCTCTTTTCCACCAATCACTCGCCGGAATCAGGCGCGCGCTGCCTGTCCGACTTGCTGTGCTGCTTGCCGAAGATCAATGCGCCCCAACTGGGCTACGAAAACGTCTTCCGCGTACTGATCGTACAGTTCATGGATGCCGCCAACCTGGACCTGCGAGCACTGAAGAAATCCTGCGTGCACATGGTGCAGCCGGATGGACGCATGATCCCGTTCGAAGCCTACAACCTGTTCTACCGGGACGATCGAACCCGAAATCTGGCGCAGATCCGCGCAGAGATCACTGCAGATACCCAGCAGAGGCGTCAGCACGCGAAGCCGGACAACACACTACCCGACTGAAGCGGAACAACAACGCCCCTGCGGCAGCACCGCAAATATCTGCAGCAGGGGTTTTTCGACAGGATCAGCCCAGATTCTTGAGCGCGAATTCCCAGTTGATCAGTTTGTCGAGCACTGCATTCACATAGTCAGCCCGACGGTTCTGATAATCCAGGTAGTACGCGTGTTCCCACACGTCGATGGTCAGCAGCGGCTTCAGCCCGGCGGTCAGCGGCACATCGGCATTGCCGGTCTTCACCACCTTCAGTTTGTCACCATCGGCCACCAGCCAGGCCCAACCGCTACCGAACTGGCTGGTCGCCGCGGTGGCAAGCTCCTTCTTCAGCGCGTCCACGCTGCCGAATGAGGCGTCGATCCGCTGTTTCAGCGCGGCCGGTGGCTCACCACCGCCATTCGGACGCAGGCTGTGCCAGTAGAAAGTGTGATTCCAGGTTTGCGCTGCGTTGTTGAAGATCGCCGTCTTGTCGGCCTTGCCAGCCACTGCGGCGATGATCTTCTCGAGGGGCAGATCGGCCAGATCGGAACCGGCGATCAGCTTGTTGAGGTTATCCACATAGGCCTTGTGGTGCTTGCCGTAGTGGAAGCCGATCGTATTGGCACTGATGACCGGATTGAGGGCACTTTCCGCGTAGGGCAGCGCAGGTAGCACGATGGGGCTGGCGGCCTGGGCCGATCGGGCCAGACTGCCCAGGGAAGCTGCGGCCAGCAAACCAAGGGAAGTACCCAGAAACTGGCGGCGACGGGTGACCTGCTCGGACGGGAAAAGCAGTGGGGAATGCATGCGGACTCTCCTGTCGGGATTTATCTGTCCGACCCCCGAGGCTGAAGGCCGGTATGCGCATTATTCGCACTCCGGCACGCTTTTGTCATCCTCGTAACGACGCTTCTTTCCTATGCCGCTGGATAGATACAGCGCGGATTGAGCGTCAACGTGGTTTCCCCGGCCGAGAACCATAGCTGCCCGTCCTGGATCGTACAGCTCAACTCCATGCTGCGCGCCGCCAGCCCGGCAAGCGCCTTCGATTCTTCCTGGGCCAGCGCCAGCACATTCAGGTTCGTTAGCTTGGACAGCGTAGCTGCATCCTTCTGCCACCAGATATCCACCGTACGGCCGCCGTAAGCAAGCACAGTGACCTGATCGGCCCGTCCGGCCGCTCGACGCAACAGGCGTTCGTCCGGCAGACCGACCTCGATCCAGTCGAGAATACGTCCCGTATCGTCCTTACGCCACAGGGCTGGCTCGTCATCGGTGGAAATCCCACGCCCGAATTCGAGCCGCTCGTCCGCATTCAGCGCAAAAGCCAGCACGCGCACCATCATCCGCTCATCGGTTTCGGACGGATGACGGGCGAGGGTCAGCACATGTTCGCCGAAATGCCCACGATCCAGGTCGGAAACATTCAAAGTGGCGCGAAAAATGGTGGATTTGAGGGCCATGGCGCTTGTTCTGAAAAAAACGAAAGGCCACCTAACGGTGGCCTTTCGCCGGACCGTACCAGCCGCGACTTACTTGACGCGGTTGCGGTATTCGTCGGTACGGGTGTCGATTTCGATCTTGTCGCCGATTTCCACGAAAGCGGGCACGGACAGCTCGAAACCGCTGGGAGCGATACGGGCGGGCTTCAGAACCTTGCCGGAGGTGTCGCCCTTGACGGCGGGCTCGGTGTATTCCACTTCGCGCACGACGCTGGTCGGCAGTTCCACGGAGATGGCCTTGCCGTTGAAGAACACGACTTCACAGGGCATGCCGTCGATCAGGTACTTCAGCGCGTCGGTCATGTTTTCGGCTTCGACTTCGTACTGTTCGTACTCGGCGTCCATGAAAACGTACATCGGATCGGCGAAGTAGGAGTAAGTGACTTCCTTGCGATCGAGAACGACGACTTCGAACTTGTCGTCCGCCTTGTAAACCGACTCGGACGGCGCACCGGTGAGCAGGTTCTTGAGCTTCATCTTGACGACGGCAGCGTTACGGCCGGACTTGTTGTACTCGGCCTTCTGCACCACGAGGGCGTCGCTGCCCACCATGATCACGTTGCCGGAGCGGAGTTCCATTGCGGTTTTCATGCTATTTCCTGCTTGCAAATTGCGCGGCACGTGCCACGGATAAACGGTAACTTATTATTCTAACTTAAGTTTACAGAATTGCACCAGCCGCGCGGCGAGATCCCCCCCGCCCAGCAACTGCTCAGCCCAGGCCCCAGCATGGGCTTTAAGGGCCGGCAAAGCGGCGCAAAACGCCGGCCAAGTCGCGGCAATACCGTCACCGCGGTTCCAGGCCAACCAGAAATCCGACACAGCCGCGGCAATCGCCGGATCGAGCCCTTCCTGGTAGCAGGCGAGAAAGGCCCGCAGTTTTTCGAGATGCACATCCTCGTCCTGCACATAGATCTGCCACACGAACGGGACTTCCGCCCACTGGGCGCGCACGAAGGAATCCTCCCCGCGCACGAAATTCAGATCACACGCCCATAGTATTTCGTCATATTTTTGCTGTTCGACGAAAGGCAGGATGCGCACCACGAGTTGTTTGCGTAGCAACTGATCGCCTGCGCGCAAGCCGCTCACGCCAAATTCAGCAGCCAATCCAGGCAGGATCCGCCCCTCTGGCACCAAACAGGTGACGGGCACATCGCCGTCTGTCCAGGCCTTTAGGAGTTCTCCCAAACCTTTGTTTTCATAGGAAAACAAAGAAATTCGCAACTCGTTTGACAGACGCTGGGGAAGAGCAAGCGCGGCCCAAAAAGCATCCTCCGCAAAAGCCGCTCGACGCACCAGATAATCCGCTTCGCGAATAACCCCGCCGGAATCCACGCCCAGGCCTGGAAAGAAGAAGAACTGCGTCAAGGGAAATCGCGGATGCGGCGACGGCAAACCGTGGCAATCAGCAACCCAGGCCTCAGCACTGAGGTACTCGAGGTTTATCCACACCGGCTTGGGATCACGACCAGCCATCGCCTGGAGAAAAGCATCCGGAAGATTGCCCGCAAAGGCAGAAATGACGACCTCTCCTGGTTCGACCGACGGTAGCGGGACGCTCCAATGGCGGATTTCCACGCCTTCGATCCGCTGACAACCCGCCTCCGGATCCAGTCCGGGAATCAGACGGCGGGCGACCTTAAGATCATCCACCCACAAACGCACGGCAATCCGGTACTCCGCCGCCAGTTGCCGGGACAGGCGCCAGCACACGCCGATATCGCCAAAGTTATCTACGACCGGGCAGAACACATCCCAGACCACCAGAGCAGTCACGACAGGAGCGGAAAAAGACGAACGTTTAGACAAAGCTGGGGACAAACCAGGGTCGGATAAGCGAACAGATTGTGCACAAACCAGGTATCGACGACGAGGCAAAATTTCCTCAACAATCCTCCCACACCCTACACAAGCTCTTTCCGACACCCTTATCAACGATCCAACATATTGATAAAAAAAGATTTATTTCTGTTATCCACAGAAATGCGGTCAGCGTAAACGTAAACAGTACTTATATATATAAAAAAACAGTCAACAAACCCTACTAACCTGGGCCCATCTCAAACCGGCCAAACAGACGACGAAGGAACCCTCATGCTTTCGATTACCGACTTGCTGGATTTCATCGAAGTGGACCGGGAAACCGTGCAGATCGTGGGAGACGCCACTGGACTACCGGATGATCAAGCTCATGGACTAGCGAGAGAGTTGCTTAAGACACAACAAGGGCTCTACCTGGTGCACCAGATGTTCAAGGACCAGCTGTCAAAGGCCGAGCAGCGGTTCGATTTCCTTCGGAGGTGTCAGCTTCAACGGGCGTACAGCTACTTTTCCCGCAAATACCCGCTGACTGAGAGTCTCTGATAGACAAGTGCTTGTGTACAAACAGACGGTAAACAGTCGCAGAAAATGTGGACAAGCCTTGAATCGGCGGGAATCAAAATTTTCCTCCCCATTTTGTCCCCGCCTACTTCCTGCTTCTCTCCAAAGCCTTGTACTTTCTTCAAGCAAATGAATTTAAAAGGTTTTAGTAGGTTATCCACAGAAACTGGCGGTGCACTGTTAACAGAGTTATATATATAAATAGAAAACATAAGAACAAAACAGCAGCTGAACCTGCGAATGCCAAATCCACTGGATGCGTATCCAGACAACAGGTTCTCGTCGATAATCGGCGCCAACTCCATCCAGAAATCGTCCTCGTGTCCGGGCACAAACGCTCAGTTCTTCCCGTCCATCCCTACCTTTTGCTGACACTCACCGTCCTGTTTTGGTCTGGCAACATGGTTGTCGGGCGAGGATTGCGGGAGCTGGTACCGCCGTTTTCGCTGGCTGTCGGGCGTTGGATACTTGCTTTCTTGCTTACCTTGCCGTTTGCCTGGCCACACAGGTGGACCTTGAAAGGGCTGGATTGCCGGCAATGGCTAGTGCTGCTGGTGCTTGGCGCACTGGGTGTTGGCGCATACAACACGCTGGCTTACATCGCGCTTGCGCATACCAGCGCCACAAACGCAGCATTGCTGAATTCCTTCATCCCGATTGCGATCATTGCGATCTCCTGGTTTTTCGGTCATCAAGCGAAAAAATCAGAACTTGTCGGTGTGGGGATTTCCTTTTGTGGGGTGCTGACCATCATCAGTCACGGCGATCCGGCAATCCTGGCTGGATTCAGGCTCAATGTTGGGGATGTCTGGATGTTGGCAGCGGTGCTGTCTTGGGCCTTGTACACGCTTGGATTGCGCTGGCGTCCGCCCGGCGTGCATCCAATGGCCCTTCTGGCGGCATTGACGGCGATCGGACTGTTGATCCTGCTGCCTTTCGCGTTGCACGAACTGGCGTCCGGCGCTGTTCTGCATCCCACAGCGACGGCGATCGCTGGTATTGCCTACACCGGGATCTTTCCGGCTTTTCTCGGTTATGTTTTCTACAACCGGGCGGTGGCCGAGGTGGGGGCGGCCAAAGGCGGCCTGTTCATCCATCTGATGCCGGTTTTCAGCACGATTCTGGCAGCCATTTTTCTGGGCGAAGTGCCGCAGTTGTACCATCTGCTCGGAATCGTGATGATTCTCGCCGGCATCTGGCTGACGACCGGTTTCAATCGACGCTAAACTGTGCGTCGAACTTAGGAGTTTTTTCTTGCATTTCGAACATCTCATCGAGATCAACAATCCCCTTAACCCGCTCATCGAGACGCTTAGCCGTGAGCAGGTATGGAGCGGCCTGATGTACCGGGTCGAGGAGCCAGGCATCTTCCTGCCAGGGCTGGATCGTTGCGAGATCCTGTCGCGCAGCGAGGGGCGAGTGGAGCGGGTTCTTCATTTCGGGCAGGCCAGCATCCGTGACACGGTTACCTATCGTGATTTAGAGTGGGTCTGCTTTGAATCACGGGCAACTGCCCAACATGCCGGTGGTTCCCTCACGATTCGGCTGGAAGCGCCTGATTCGAATAGACTTTTTCTCCGCTTTACGTACGAAACGACGCTGTCTGAGAATGCGGCTGACGGGGAAGTAGTGCAGGTATCCGAATTCGTCAAATCCGCATACCGGGAATCGGATGTGGATACGGTACGCATCATCCGCACGATTGCTGCCAACGGGCGGCCTCAGTAACAGGTCGGCCGGCGGTATTTCAGACTGTCTTCAGGAGAAACCATGAAGGTCGCAAGTCCCGAAATCCGTTCCTTCCAGCCACCAGTCCGGACCTTGATGGGGCCCGGTCCGTCCGATGTGCCGCCACGGGTGCTTTCTGCGTTGGCCCGGCCTACCATCGGCCATCTTGATCCGGCTTTCGTCGGCATGATGGACGAGCTGAAAAGCCTGTTGCGTTACGCTTTTCAGACTGAAAACGAGCTGACTTTCCCTTTGTCGGCGCCGGGTTCCGTGGGGATGGAGAGTTGCTTTGTCAATCTGGTCAGCCCGGGCGACAAGGTTATCGTCTGCATTAACGGTGTTTTTGGCCAACGAATGGCTGAAAATGTGCGCAGGATCGGCGGAGTTCCGGTGATTGTCGAGGACCCTTGGGGGGAGGCGGTCGACCCTGCCAAAGTCGAGGATGCCTTTCGCGCCAATCCCGACGCCAGTGTGATGGCCTTTGTCCATGCGGAAACCTCTACCGGGGCATTGTCCGATGCGGCCACCCTGGCGGCCATTGCCCGTCGATTCGATGCCCTGACGATCATGGACTGTGTCACGTCCCTCGCAGGAGTACCGGTGCTACTCGACGAGTGGGGAATTGATGCGGCCTATTCAGGCAGCCAGAAATGCCTGTCGTGTACTCCGGGCCTCTCTCCTGTCAGTTTTTCAGCAGCTGCAGTGGAACGGATTCGCAACCGGAAGACTGCGTGTCAGAGCTGGTTCCAGGATTTGAACCTGGTTCTGGGCTACTGGAGCGGCGCGAAACGGACTTATCACCACACAGCACCGGTCAATCCGCTCTTCGGTCTGCACGAATCTCTGGTGCTCCTGGCGGAAGAAGGGCTGGAGAAGGTCTGGCAACGCCATCGGGACAACCATTTGCGCCTGAGGGCCGGGCTGGAGGCGCTGGGATTGCGCTTTGTCGTGCGGGAAGACGCACGTCTGCCCCAACTCAACACGGTCTGGGTTCCGGAGGGTGTTGATGAAGCGGCGGCCCGCAATCGTCTGCTCACCGAGTTTGGGCTGGAAATAGGTGCAGGCTTGGGCGTTTTAGCCGGCAAGGTGTGGCGTATCGGCCTGATGGGACATTCAAGCCGGCCCGCCAATATCGCCCTGTGCCTATCGGCACTGGAGGTGGTGCTCCGTCGTTGATGAGGTTTCAGTGGCCCAGGTATGGGTAGCTGAAACCAATAAAATGCGTTGAGTTGACGACAAAGTGCACGAAAATTGCTGCTTCTATGCGTCTGAAGCGCGCGTATGCGCAAGCGTAAGCTAGCCCGGCTACGGCTGCCAGTCCCGCATATAGCATTCCGCCTGCCAGGTGGGCAGCGCCAAACAGCGCAGTCGATATCGCCACGGGGAGCATTTTTCCCCGTTCGCGATATCGCTGATGCAATTTCTCCTGGATAAGTCCGCGAAAGAAGCACTCTTCCGCGATGCAGGTGAATAGCAGATTGATGGCCAGGAAATGCGGGGCAAATGCTGGCCATTTCGGATCAGGGCGAACGAATCCAGCCAACCACGCGAGTCCGATCGTTGAGAATGCGCTGAAGACAGAAAATGTCAGCAGAAGGCGTCCATTTTGACGAATTTCAGCCATTGAATTGACGCGTTGACTGAAGAAGACCAGCAACAGCAGGCCGGCGGCGGCCTTGTCGAAGTTGGCCCGAAGAGTAAACGGCGCTGTTTCGGCGCCCAGTACTGCATTGTCAACAATGCTTAATGGATGAAATCCTGGCCAGGCATGCAGTGCAAGGATCAATGCAAGCGTGCCGGCTACCCAAGGACCGGCTTTCGGAAAATGGCGCATGGAAGCCATACAGGCCACCAAAAGAAGTGCCATGCCTGGCAATGCCGCTGCCGTGACGAGTCCGCTGGCAAGGGCGCTACCCAGTGCGAGGGCAAACAATATGGCCCATGGGGCAATGCGCGTGCTGGCTGGCCACCAGGTGGCCAGGATGGCGGCACCCAGTAAAAGGACGCTGATTTCCCGCAAATTCTTTTCTACGTCAGTATTTTACTGACGTGTCGCGGCGTCGATCTGCTTGCGACGTTCTTCCGCCTGCTGGTTGACGGCATCCAGCTGCTGCTGGATCTGCGCCTTTGTTGCCTGGGCCTGTTCGGCTTCCCGGGCCTTGAGTTGGGCGGCGGTGACGGCAGCTGTACCGCTATCGGAAACGCCGCAGGCACTCAGCAGAAATGACATCGACAACAGGAGTGGGCGCAGGATGGAAGCGGAAGACATGTCTGGCTCCTAATGAGCCCGATAAAGGGCGGTGACCAACATTACCGCCATTTGTCGTGTTCGTCATGCCTTCCGCTGTCAAATTCCTACTTTTTGCTGCTATCTCCACCACCAACGCTCAAATCCCCTTTCAGCTTGGCGATGCTCTTGTCGCCGAAACCTTTCACGTTCTTCAGCTCGTCGAGGCTCTTGAACGGACCGTTCTTGGTCCGGTAGTCGATGATCGCCTGGGCTTTGGAGGGGCCGATGCCTTTCACACCGTCGAGATCACTCTGCGTCGCGGTGTTGATGTTGACAGCGGCCAGAGCGATCTGGATTCCGGCGAGGGACAGGCCGAGGAAGGACAGGATGTGCTTCATGTGGGTCTCCTTGTTAATGACATTGTTATTTTGTCGGCAAATACCAATGGCATCAATAGAGGCAGCAACATTTGGAGATCGTTTTCCACCAACCTGATGGGCACCTCGTGCGTTAAGAGAGGACATCCTCCCCTTATCTGGAGCAACGATAATGAAAAAGGCCCTTGTTTTAACAGCTGTTTTGTCTGCCCTACTGGGTGGCTGCGTTGTCGTGCCGGCGGGACCGGGCTATGGTCATTACCACCGCTACGACGGGCCGGTGGTGGTGCCCGGACCAGCGCGGGTCGAGCCCTATCGCGGTTATGGCCCCGGTTATCAGAGGGGATATGATCGGGGTTATGACCGGGGCTACCGTGGTTGGTAAGTCGTCGGAGACGGCGTAAAACCGTGCAAACTTCTGGCTGTCGGCGGGATATGCCCTTATGCTTGGACCGTATGCGGTTTCAGGCAGAGAGCGGGG
Organism: Zoogloea sp.; assembly: GCF_041914405.1. Taxonomy (NCBI): domain Bacteria; kingdom Pseudomonadati; phylum Pseudomonadota; class Betaproteobacteria; order Rhodocyclales; family Zoogloeaceae; genus Zoogloea; species Zoogloea sp. Next base: position 194,885 of record NZ_JAYSDK010000004.1, on the reverse strand, counting down.
GCGGTTTTCTCCAATCTTTCTGCGCACTCTATCTTGCCCATGTCCCGACACTCCGCGGCTGCAGCCGATATTTCCGAGCACAAACTGAGCCTTGCCGAAGTGCTAGACATGCTGGTGGGTGATCAGCTTGTCGATCCGGCGGATGCCGATGCACTGCGGCTCGCCCAGGCCAAGAAGACTGTCGAGTCGCACCCCCTGGTCGTCGTCGCGGCTCAGAAGTGGGCTGCCCGCCAGGTTCCTCACCAAGTTCTGACCCTCGAGGTGCTGAGCGAATGGCTGGCCAGCCGGGTTGGGCTTGACTACGTGCGTATCGACCCGCTGAAGATCGATTTTTCGGCGGTGACCGCAGTGATGTCTTCGGCCTATGCGACCCGTTTCGGTGTGCTGCCGCTGGAGGTGGGCTTGCGCGAGGTGGTGGTGGCGACGACGCAGCCTTTCCTGCGGGAATGGGAGAAGGAAGTCGCCGGCATCCTGAAGAAAGAAATCCGCCGGGTCGTCGCCAATCCTGCTGACGTCGCCCGTTATCTGGTTGAGTTCTACAACCTGGCCCGCTCCGTCAAGAAGGCGGCCCAGAGCAGCGGTCAGGGCAACAGTTCGTCCTTCGAGCAGCTGGTGGAGCTGGGGCAGGTCAATCGACAGTACGACGCCAACGACCGCCACATCGTGAACATCGTGGACTGGCTATGGCAGTACGCTTTCGAGCAGCGGGCCAGCGATATTCACATCGAGCCGCGACGCGAGATGGGGCTGGTCCGTTTCCGCATCGATGGGGTGCTGCACCAGGTTTACCAGATGCCGATGAGCGTGCTTGCGGCGGTGACCAGCCGCATCAAGATCCTCGGCCGCATGGATGTGGTGGAGAAGCGCCGGCCCCAGGACGGCCGTGTGAAAACGCGGGTGACCAGCGGCAAGGAGGTCGAGCTGCGCCTGTCCACACTGCCTACCGCCTTCGGCGAAAAGCTGGTGATGCGGATCTTCGATCCCGAGGTGCTGGTGCGCAACATGGCCGAACTGGGTTTTTCGGACGTAGATCAGTCCCGCTGGCAATCCATTTCGAGCCAGCCCCACGGCATCATTCTGGTCACCGGCCCGACCGGTTCCGGCAAGACCACGACGCTCTACTCGACCCTCAAGCAGCTCGCCACACCGGAGGTGAATGTCTGCACGATCGAGGATCCGATCGAGATGGTCGAACCCAGTTTCAACCAGATGCAGGTCCACCAGGCTATCGAGCTGGGCTTTGCGGAAGGCGTCCGGGCGCTGATGCGGCAGGATCCGGACATCATCATGGTCGGCGAGATCCGTGACCTGGAAACTTCCGAGATGGCCATCCAGGCCGCGCTGACCGGCCACTTGGTGCTGTCCACGCTGCATACCAACGACGCGCCGTCGGCGATTACCCGGATGCTCGACCTCGGTGTGCCGGCCTACCTGCTCAACGCGACCTTGCTCGGCATCATGGCCCAGCGCCTGGTACGCGTGCTGTGCCCCCACTGCAAGGAATCCCATCCGCTGACGCCCGAGGATGAGGCGATCTGGGATCACCTCGTCACGCCTTGGAAGGCGCAGCGTCCGGCCCGTATCCACCGGGCTGTGGGCTGCATCGAATGCCGCATGACCGGCTACATGGGGCGCATCGGCCTCTATGAGATCCTGCTGATGTCGCCGGAGGTGCGCAAGGCGGTTGGCAAGGAGGTGGATCTGGCGCGCGTCCGCGACCTGGCCATCCGTGAGGGCATGCGGCCGCTGCGTCTGTCCGGTGCCCTCAAGGTGGCTGCCGGCATCACCACGCTGGAGGAGGTCGTCAAGGTTGCGCCACCGGCGGAGTCCGACCAGGGGCGCTGATCGGGCGCCGGCCTCGTCAGCAATCCCGTGGGGGCGAATGAATTCACCCCCACGGAGCTCCATCTCTGTCTCAAAGCCCAGATTTGCGCGTACCCTGCGCGCACGTTCGCTCACTTCAGGAATTTCCCCATGGCCACTTCTCCCGATAACGTCAGCATGGCTCTGTTCTGCGACTTCGAGAACGTCGCCCTCGGCGTGCGCGATGCGAAGTACGAGAAATTCGACATCAAGCTGGTCCTTGAGCGCCTGCTGCTGAAGGGCAGCATCGTCGTCAAGAAGGCCTATTGCGACTGGGAACGCTACAAGGGCTTCAAGGCCGGCATGCACGAGGCCAATTTCGAGCTGATCGAGATTCCGCATGTGCGCCAGTCGGGCAAGAATTCCGCCGATATCCGGCTGGTGGTGGATGCCCTCGATCTCTGCTACACCAAGAGCCACGTCAATACTTTCGTCATCATCAGCGGCGATTCCGACTTCTCGCCGCTGGTTTCCAAGCTGCGTGAAAACGCCAAGCAGGTGATCGGCGTCGGCGTAAAACAGTCCACATCGGACCTGCTGATCGCCAACTGCGACGAGTTCATCTTCTACGACGACTTGGTGCGGGAAACCCGCCAGGCGGTGGCCAAGCGCGAACCGAAGGAGGCCCAGCCCCAGGTGCGTCGCAGCCCCGAGGAAGAAAAACGCCGCCGGGAAGAACTCGAGGCCCGGCGCAGCCGGGCGGTTGACATGGCGGTCGAGACCTTCGATGCGCTGCTGGCAGAGCGGGGCGATACCGGCAAGATCTGGGCCTCGGTGCTGAAGGATGCGATCAAGCGCCGCAAGCCGGATTTCAGCGAGACCCGTTTCGGCTTCAGGGCCTTCGGCAACCTGCTGGATGAAGCTCAGTCCCGCGGATTGCTGGAAATCGGGCGGGATGAGAAATCGGGTACCTATGTCTATCGCCGGGTGGGCGCGCCGGTATCCGCTGTCCATGAAACGGCCGTTGTGCTGAGTGTCGAAGCGCCGGTCGCCACGGAGGTTACGGCAGAGAAGCCGCGCAGGGTGCCGAAAGGCCGGCGCAGCAAACCGGCCGCCGAGGCAACGCCTGCCGTGTCGTCGGAGCAGGTGCAGCCGGCGGTGATTCCGGCGGATGAGGCCCCGACGGGGTCGGCCAAGCGTGGAAAGGGGCGTCGAGGGGCCAGGAGCGAGACTGAAGCCGGTGCTGTCGAACCCACGGCGCCTGCTGCGAGTCAGGATACGGTTGCCGTTACGGCTCCGGTCGTCGAAGCGGTTGTGCCGTCCGAGTCTTCTGCTCGCCCCGCGCGGGCTAAACGCAAGACCGCTCGGCCTGTGAAACCCGCTACCAGCGAGGTGGATTCTGCAATTGTCCCGCCGCTTGCCGACGAGGGGCGCAAAGCGGCGCCGCGGGCCCGGCGCCCGCGCAAGAAGGCGGAGTCCGCCGAATAGGATCCTGAGATCCGCGTCATGGCCGGCGGGCGTGAACTTCGCGACCGCCGGTGGGTCTGCCATTCTTCAGTTTCCCGCCGTCCGTTGTTGCGGCTCCACGCATGTCTGCATCGTCTGCTTCCACGTCGCGCTGGCTGCCCGCGCTGGCGCTCATCGTCCTGTCGTCCATCTGGGGCTATACCTGGGTCCTGCTCAAGCAGGGGCTAGTTTTTGCGTCGCCTTTCGCGCTGGCGGCACAACGCACCGTCGGCGGTGCACTGGCCCTGATGCTAGCGGTACGTTTGAGTGGGCGCTCGCTGCGCCTGGTGGCACCGCTGGCGACCAGCGCCATCGGGCTGGTGCAGGTGGCTGGTTTCGTCGTGTTCCAGACCTGGGCGCTGGTGGAGGGCGGGCCGGGCAAAACCGCGGTGCTGATCTTCACGATGCCGATCTGGACCCTGCTGATGGCCTGGCCGATCCTCGGCGAGCGGGTGCGCGGCAAGCAATGGCTGGCTGCGGCGTGCACGCTGGCTGGTCTGTTGCTGATCATCGAGCCCTGGAACATGCACGCCAGCTTGTTCAGCAAGCTGTTGGGCCTCAGCGCGGCGCTGTGCTGGGCCATCGGCACCATCCTCGTCAAACGCCTGCGTAGCCGCCAGCTGGTGGATCTACTGGTGCTGACTACCTGGCAGATGATCGTCGGCGCATTGCCGCTGGTGCTGTTGGCCGCTGTGGTGCCGGGGCCGGCGACGGACTGGTCGGTGCACTACGTGGCGATCCTGGCTTTCCTGTCGGTGGCCAGTGTGGCCCTGTGCTGGTGGCTGTGGATCTGGATCCTCGACCGGGTGCCGGCCTGGGAGGCCAGCCTGTCGGTGCTGGGGACGCCGGTGGTGGCGATCCTGTCGTCGCGCCTCACCCTCGGTGAGGAATTCCGGACAACCGAGATCGCCGGCATCCTGCTGATCGGCGGCGGACTGACGTTGCTGTCCCTGTTCGGCTGGCTGGCCAGCCGCCGGGCCGCAGTCAGAAGCTGAGGGTCCGCCAGGCCGGGTCCAGGCTGCGGCCGATGAAGGTGGCGGCGCCCGCCTGGCCCGTGACGGCGGGGATCAGCGTGCTGGCGTCGACGCCGTGGCTGGCGAGGGCGGTCGGGCAGGCATAGATCTTCACGCCGAAAGTGAGCGCTTCGCGGCGGAAATCGGCGACGGACTTGCCGCTGCCGGCTGCGGCTTCCAGCTTTTCGGCGACGCCGACCTGCAGCAACTCCACCGAACGGGCGGTGAAATACATCTCCACCTCCACGTCCATCGCGGCAGCAGCGGCGGCGAAATAGAAAGGTGTTGCACACAGCTCCGGCCGCCCCGGATCGGCTGCCCACACCAAGATCGCCATTTTTTCCGCCGGGCGGACGGTCTCAGAAGTCACGGTCGTCCTCGTGGAACAGCGGGGCGGAAAAATCCGACAGGTCGCGGAAGGCGTAGCGGTCCATGATCTTCTCGATCTCCGGTCGGGCGTCATCCCACGTCAGCAGCAGGCCGGGTGGCAGTGGGGCGAGGGCTTGCAATTCCACCAGCCAGGCCTCGCAGGGCTGTCGGTTCATCAACCGAGCGGAGGGGTCGAGGGCCGGGTTGGCGTCCAGCAGGCGGGCGTCGAAGGGCGTCTTGACCGGGAACACCGTCTTGCCGGCTTCCAGCAGGCCGAAGCCGCGCCCCGCGTCGAGTTCGGCGCCCAGCGGCTTGGGTGTGAACAGCAGGATCTCGCCGGACAGCGCGATGCCGAATTGCGTCACGCCGACCCGGAAACGCCCGGGGCCGGTGGGCTGGAACCACAGGTGGCTTTCCACGTGGTACAGCAGCTCGTCAGGAAAATTGCAGCCGCGCAGCTGAGGCATGGTGGTAGCTCGGCGTTAAAAAAGTGGCGGAAGGGAATGGGAGTCGAACCCACCAGGAACCGGTTGACGGCCCCTCCTGGTTTTGAAGACCAGTCGCCCCACCGGGGGACGTGTCCCTTCCATCGTCAGTACTTGTCTGCGTGATGCTTGATTCCCGTGGGGGCGAATTCATTCGCCCGTGTGCGGTGATCGAAGTCCGAGGGGGAATGAATTCGCCCCCACAGGATATGTGGCCTGATTTTTGTATTTTACCGCATTTTTTCGTTAATTTACCGGAAGATCGCCACGTATTCGGTGATGTTCTTCGTTTCCGTGACCGATCTTGCGGGTGAAGCCGACGCGGTCGAAATATTCGAGGATCTGGATCGCCCGCTTGCGTCCGACGCCGCTGCGGTCGCGGAAGTCGGCGGCACGTATGGCGCCTTGCGCTTCGCTCAGTTCGTTGGCGATGCGGCCCAGGTTGCGGATCGCTGCCGGGGCGTAGAACAGATCACGCACCACCTGGCAGGCTTCGCCGCGGGCAGCGAGGCGCTTCAGCAGTTCGCGGGTCTGGTTTTCCGGTTCGCCGAGCCGCGCGGCGATGTCGCGCACCCAAGGCGGGTCGAAGGGTTTGTCGAGCAGCCATGGCAGCAGCCTGTCAGCCCGCTGGCGGTCGCGGGCGTCCAGCTCGACCCGGTGGCCGGGCAGGTGCCAGGCGCTGCCGCTACGTGCCAGGCGGCCGGCGGCGAGCCAGCTTTCCAGCCAGTCAGCGAAGGCTGCAGCGGGCACCTGGGGGGCGAGCATCCGCCGCAGGCGGTCGCGCTCGATGCCCAGTTCGTCGCTGCTTTGCGCGTGGTAGTCGGCCAGGCGGGATGTGGTACGTGCTGCCAGGATGTTCAGCGATGCGCTGCCGATCAGCCAGTCGGCCTTGTCGGTGTAATGGGCGCTGGCGTTGGGCAACAGGGCCAGCAACTGCTCGGGGCGGCGGTTTTCGGCGGTGCTGAGCTGGTGCAGGTCGACGCCTAGCGGGGCATGGTCGAGCACCGCGCACAGGCGTTGGGTCGGATCGGTGATGGCCTGCGCCGCCAGTGCCGCCAGCCGCGCAGGGGCGCGACGCTGGCGCGGCGGGCCGAAGGGATCGAGGATGCGTCCGCCACCGAGGGTGTGCTGGCCATGGCCATCGCGCAGTACCAGCAAGTCGTCCCGGCAGGCGTGTAGCGGCGTGTCCGTGACGACTTGGGCGAGGCAGTGTTCGCCGGGTGGCAGGCCGCTCTTTTCGAGGGCGGCGTCGAGTAGCGCGACCCGCCCCAGCACGTGGCGGGTGCCGTGGTGGATCTGTACGACTGCGCCGTGGGCCAGTGGGCGCGGGGCGTCGGTAGACAGCTGGAGATCCAGGTCGAGGCGTTGGGCGGGCAGGGTATCGGCGCGGCCGACCAGCCAGTCGCCGCGCTTGATCTCGTCCACCGCCAGCCCGGCCAGGTTCAGCGCGCAGCGCTGTCCGGCATGGCCGCTGTCGGCCTTGCGGTTCTGCACATGCAGGCTGCGCACGCGGGCGCTCTTGCCGGACAGGGCGAGGTGCACGGTGTCGCCGATCTTTACCTGGCCGGCGTGCACCGTGCCGGCCACGATGGTGCCGGCACCGGCCAGCGTGAACACCCGGTCCACGGCCAGCCGGAATTCTCCGTCGGCGGCGCGTTGCGGCAGGCGCTGCGCGACGTCCAACAGGTGCTGGCGCAGTTCGGCGATGCCGTCGCCGTTGACCGCCGATACCGGAAAGACCGGCGCGTCGGCGAGGGCCGTTGGGGCGAGCAGGGCGCGGATTTCGGCGCTGACCTCGGCGATGCGTTCCGGGCTGGCCCGGTCGGCCTTGGTGAGCGCTACCGCCCCTTGCGTCAAACCGAGCAGCTGGAGGATCTGCAGGTGCTCGCGGGTCTGCGGCATCGAGCCGTCGTCAGAGGCGACCACCAGCAGGGCGAAATCCACGCCGCTGGCGCCGGCCAGCATGGTCGGCACGAATTTCTCATGGCCGGGTACATCCACAAAGCCGATCACCTGTTCCGGTCCGTCGGCGTCTGTGGCGACGGGCAGGTAGGCATAGCCCAGCTCGATGGTGATGCCGCGGCGCTTTTCCTCCGGCAGGCGGTCGGTGTCCACGCCGGTAAGGGCGCGGACCAGCGTCGTCTTGCCGTGGTCGATGTGGCCGGCGGTGCCGATCAGCATGGTTTGAACCCTTGGCAGAACTGGGCGAGGAAGACGGCCTCGTCCCGTTCCGGCAGGCAGCGCAGGTCCAGGTGCAGCGCGTTGTCGGCGATGCGCCCGATGACCGGCAGCGGCAGGCCGCGCAGCGCGGTTTCGAGGCGGTTGAGCACGCCGCTCTTGCGGCCTTGCGGGCGGAACACCAGGCCGGCCGACGGCAGGCGGTCCACCGGCAGGCTGCCGGAGCCGATCTGCGACAGCATGGGTTCGATGCTCACCGTCAGCGGCCAGCCGGCCAGGGCCTGGGCGATGGCGGGCTTCAGGCGCTCGGCCTGGGCCAGCATGGCGTCGCGGGGGCGGGTCAGCAGGCGCAGGGTGGTCAGCTTTTCGGCCAGCGTGTCCGGGTCGCGGTACAGGCGCAGCACGGCTTCCAGGCCGGCGAGGGTGATCTTGCCGACGCGCAGCGCGCGCTTGAGGGGGTTCTTTTTGATCTTGCCGATCAGGTCCTTGCGGCCGACCAGGATGCCGGCCTGGGGGCCGCCGAGGAGCTTGTCGCCGGAGAACGTCACCAGGTCGGCGCCGTTGGCCATGGCTTCCCGCGGCGTCGGTTCGTGGGGTAGGTTCCAGCGTTCCAGGTCTGTCAGCGTGCCACTGCCCAGGTCCTCGACGAAAGGCAGGCCGTGGGCGTGGGCGATGCGCGCCATGTCGGGCTGGGCCACGCTGGCGGTGAAGCCTTCGACCGCGTAGTTGCTGGTGTGGATCTTCATCAGCAGGCCGGTGCGCGGGCCGATGGCTTCCTCGAAATCCCGCGGGTGGGTGCGGTTGGTGCAGCCCACTTCGACCAGTCTGGCGCCGGCCCGCTTCATGATGTCCGGTACGCGGAAGGCGCCGCCGATCTCCACCAGCTCGCCGCGGGAGACGATGACCTCCTTGCGCTGGGCGAGGGTGTTGAGGAGGAGGAAGACCGCGGCGGCGTTGTTGTTCACCACGGTCGCGGCTTCGGCGCCGGTGAGTTCCTGCAGCAGTTCATTGACGACGTCGTCGCGGTCGCCGCGACCGCCACTGTCCACGTCGTATTCAAGAGCGCAGGGGGAGCGCGCGGCGTCCACCATTGCGGATATGGCTTCGTCGGGGAGTACGGCCCGCCCCAAGTTGGTGTGCAGGACGGTGCCTGTCAGGTTGAACACCTGTTTCAGTCGTGGACAAGCGCGCGCCGCCAGGCGCGCGCTCGCGTTTTCCAGCAGGCTGGCGCTATCCGGGGCGGCCTCGCCGGCGCCGATGCGGCGCCGGGCGTCGGCCAGCGTGTCACGCAGGGCCTGGGTGGTTTCGGTGCGCCCGTGCGCGGCGACGAGGCCGGGGGCGGCGGTGAGCAGCCGGTCTAGACTGGGCAGGGCGCGGTAGGCGGTGCTGTCGTCGGACGTGGTGCCATGGACCATGGACGCCATCGTGGGGAGTCTCCTAGGGGGTGAACAGGAACAGGTTGCGGCCGGCCCGGTGGAAACCGGTCTCGTCTACCAGCATGTCGAGGGCGAGGGTGGCCAGATCGTCGGCGAAGGCGTCCGCGAAGGGATCCTTCTCCATCGACACGATCTTCAGGCTGGAATGACACTCGGGGCAGGTCTCCGCCTTCACGGCGGGATGCGGATTGCCCTGCTCGTTTTCGAGGCCCTGATAGGCGATGTCGCGGGTGTTGTGGCAGGGCACGCATTTGATGCGCGTCACGTGCCATTCGCAGGCGCACAGGCTGCAGGCGGCGTAGCGCACGCCGTGGCCGGCGTCGCCGATACGCACGATGGAGGCCACCGGGTGGGAGCCGCAGGCGGGGCACAGGCTGTCCTCGAAGCCGGACGGGATGTCGCCGACCTGCAGGGCTTGCGCACGGGCGGTCCACTGCACTTGCAGTGCGGCGCCGATCAACGGTGCGAGGGCCAGTTCGAGCGGGTTGGAGAGGGTTTCTTCGCAGCGCAGGATGGCGCGGGCGAGGGCGTCGAGGCGCTCGGCGGGGATGTCCGCCAGTCCGGCGATGGCATTCTGCAGGCCGGCCGGCGCGTGCGCGGCGACGTCGGCAGCGAGGGCCTTCAAGCTGTCCTGCCAGTCGGCGGGCAGTTCGGCGCCCTGGGCATCGAGGGGTGGCATGCCGTGCTGGCGGCAGCGTTCCAGGTGGGCGGAATCTGGGCGGGGGGCGGTGAGCTTGTCGAGCCGGCTCTGCTGGGCGTCGGCGAGGCGGGCGGCGAAGCGCAAGAAATCACCCATCGCGTGGCCGTCGGCCAGCGTGCGCAGGCGGGCGGCACGCTCGGCGAACAGGTGCGGGGCGGGCAGGCGGTTGGTGCTGCCCTCGCTACCGGCCTGTGTGGCGATTTCCTCGGGGGAAAGCAGTTTCTGCATGGCGGTCCAAAAAAGTACGGGGCCGGGCTTGGGATCAGGCCCCGTCGAACAGGGAAATATCCGTGTGTGGATTGATCCGGGATACATGTGGGGGCGAATTCATTCGCCCGCCGTCGCAACCAGCGGCTCGCCGGCGAACGGATCCGCCCCCTTTCCTATTTGCCAGTCACCTGGCGGTACCAGGCACGGTGGTGCTGCTTGGCCCAGGCGCGGGTCACGGTGCCGTACAGCATGGCCCGGATGGTGCCGCGCACCCAGATTGCCGCATACACGTGCACGATGATCGCGATGATCATCAGCGCCGCGAAGGCGGCGTGCAGCAACGCGCCGATGCGGATCACGCCGATCGGGAAGTAGGCCGAGAAGTACGCCCGCCAGATGACGATGCCCGATGCGAAGAGCACCAGCATGGCGGCACCGAGGAACCAGAACAGCAGCTTCTGGCCCCCGTTGTACTTGCCCATTTCCGGCATGTTGTGATCGTCGCCGTCCACCATCTCCTTGGCCCGTTTGACCCATTCCCAGTCGGTCTGGGTCATCTGGTTGAGATGCTTGAAGCGGAAGAACATCACCACGAAGAACAGCATCATCACGACGCCCACGAAGGGGTGCAGGATGCGCGTCCACACGCCGCCGCCGAACAGGCCGGTGAGCGGGAACAGGGCCGGATGGAAGAGGGCCAGGCCGGACAGCGCGAGCAGGATGAAGCAGATGCCCACGACCCAGTGGTTGGCCCTTTCGGACGCGTTGTAGCGTTGCAGGTCGGACGGATCGCGGATCATTTTTCGGCCTCCAGTTCCTTCTCGACTTCAGCTTCGACTTCCTTCGACACTTCGTTCGGACCCTTCATCACGTAGTGGAACAGGCCGCCCAGTGCCGCAGCGGCAATGCCGGCCATGGCCAGGGGCTTGGTGAAGCCCTTCCACAGGGAGACGGTGGGTGCGATCGTCGGGTCGTTCGGCAAGCCGCTGTACAGGCTGGGCTTGTCGGCGTGGTTGAGCACGTACATGACGTGCGTGCCACCCACGCCGGCCGGGTCGTACAGGCCGGCGTTCTTGAAGCCCCGTTCCTGCAGCTCGGCGACGCGCTCCTCGGCCAGCTCCTTCATGTCCTCCTTGGAGCCGAAGCTGATGCTGCCGGTCGGACAGACCTTCACGCAGGCCGGCTCGAGCCCGACCGCGACGCGGTCGGAGCACAGCGTGCATTTGTAGGCCTTGCTGTCCTTCTTGGAGATGCGCGGCACGTTGAACGGGCAGCCGGTCACGCAGTAGCCGCAGCCGATGCAGTTTTCCTGGTGGAAATCCACGATCCCGTTGGCGTACTTGATGATGGCGCCCGGCGACGGGCAGGCCTTCAGGCAGCCCGGATCCTCGCAGTGCATGCAGCCGTCCTTGCGGATCAGCCACTCGAGGCCGCGTTCTTCCGATTCGACCTCGGCGTAGCGCATGACCGTCCAGGATTGGTCGGTCATGTCCGTCGGGTTGTCGTAGGTGCCGCCGCAGCTGCCGACTTCGTCGCGCAGGTCGTTCCACTGCATGCACGCCACCTGGCAGGCCTTGCAGCCGATGCACTGGGAGACGTCGATGAGCTTGGCGACCTGCGGGGTCTTGCGCGCCTGCGGCGGCTCGGTGGTCGTGGCCGAGCGCTTGGCGATATCGAGCGATTGCAATGCCATGGCGGTCTCCTCAGGCTTTCTCGACGTTGACCAGGAAGGACTTGAACTCCGGCGTCTGGGTGTTCCCGTCTCCCACGAAAGGCGTCAGGGTGTTGGTGATGAAGCCGTTCTTGGCCACCCCCTTGAAACCCCAGTGGAGCGGAATCCCGACGTGGTGGACAGTCTTCCCGTCGACCTTGAGGGGCTGGATGCGCTTGGTCACCACCGCCACCGCCTTGATGTAGCCGCGGTTGGAGCTGACCTTGACCTTGTCGCCGGCCTTGATGCCCTTCTCCGCAGCCAGTGCCTCGCCGATCTCGACGAATTGCTCCGGCTGGATGATGGCGTTGGACTCGACGTGCTTGGTCCAGTAGTGGAAGTGCTCGGTGAGGCGGTAGGTCGTCGCCGCGTAGGGAAACTCGCTCGCCTTGCCGAAGGCTTCCATGTCGCCCTTGAACACCCGCGCCGCCGGATTCGACGTCGCCCCGGCATTGTCCGGATGCATGGGATTGACCCCGATCGGCGTCTCGAACGGCTCGTAATGCTCGGGGAAAGGCCCTTCGGTCATCATGCCGCGGGCGAAGAAGCGCGCCACGCCCTCGGGATTCATGATGAAGGGCCCCATGCCGTCCTCGGGGGCGGAGTCAACCTTGTAGTCGGGCACGTCCGAACCCGCCCAGCGGCCTTGCGCGGCATCCCACCACACCTGCTTGCGCTTCGCATCCCAGGGCTTGCCGGCGGGATCGGCGGAGGCGCGGTTGTAGAGGATGCGGCGGTTGGCCGGCCAGGCGAAGGCCCAGCCCAGCGTCTGGCCGTTGTGGTACGGGTCGGCGTTGTCGCGGCGGGCCATCATGTTGCCCTTCTCCGTCCACGCGCCGGAGAAGATCCAGCAGCCGCAGGCGGTGGAGCCGTCGTCCTTGAGCTGGGCGAAGCCATCGAGCAGCTCGCCGGCCTTCTTCACCACCTTGGTCGGATCCTTCGGGTCGAGCTGGTCCGCCAGCGCCTTGCCGTTGTACTCCTTGGCGAGCTCGTCGGATGCCGGCTCGTGCGGGACCCGGTACGGCCAGGTCAGGTTCAGGATGGGGTCGGGGAAGGCGCCGCCGTCCTTGCGGTACATGTCGCGCAGGCGCAGGAAGATGCCGGCCATGATCTCCGGATCGGACTTCGCCTCGCCCGGCGGCTCGGCGCCCTTCCAGTGCCACTGCAGCCAGCGCCCGGAGTTGACGATGGAGCCATCCTCCTCGGCGAAGCAGGTGGAGGGCAGGCGGAACACGGCAGTCTGGATGCCCGCCGGATCCACGTCGTTGAACTCGCCGTAGTTCTGCCAGAACTCGGACGTCTCGGTGGCGAGCGGATCGATGATGACCAGGAACTTGAGCTTGGACAGCGCCGCGCCGACCTTCGCCTTGTTGGGGAAGGAGTTCAGCGGGTTGAAGCCCTGCGCGACGTAGCCGTTCATCTTGCCCTGGTGCATCAGCTCGAAGACCTGCAGCACGTCGTAGGTCTTGTCCAGCTTGGGCAGGTAGTCGAAGGCCCAGTTGTTCTCCTTGGTGGCGGCCGCGCCGTACCAGGCCTTCATCAGGCTGACGTGGAACTTGCCGTAGTTCTGCCAGTAGGACATCTGCCCCGGGCGCATCGGCTTGGGCGCGCGCTTGGCGATGTACTGCTCGTAGTCAGTTTCCTTCTCGCCGGGCAGGGTCATGTAGCCGGGCAGCAGGTTGGACAGCAGGCCCAGGTCGGTAAGGCCCTGGATGTTGGAGTGGCCGCGTAGCGCATTCACGCCGCCGCCGGAGCGGCCGATGTTGCCGAGCAGCAGTTGCATCATCGCCGCGGTGCGGATGATCTGCGAGCCGACGCTGTGCTGGGTCCAGCCGAGGGCGTAGAGGATGGTCATCACCCGGTCCGGCGTGTGGCTGGAGGCGAGCAGCTCAGCCACCTGCAGGAACTTGGCCTTCGGCGTGCCGCAGATGTTCTCCACCACGTCGGGCGTGTAGCGGCTGAAATGGGCCTTCATCAGGTTCCACACGCAGTGCGGGTCCTGCAGGCTCGGGTCGGTTTTGACGTAGCCGTCCGCGCCCATCTGGTATTCCCAGCTGGCCTTGTCGTACTTGCGCTTTTCGGCGTCGTAGCCGGAGAAGAAGCCTTCCGCGAAGGCGAATTCCTCCTTCACGAGGAAACTCATGTCGGTGTAGGACTTGATGTAGTCCATGTGCACCTTGTCGTTGGTGATCAGGTAGTTGATCACCCCGCCGAGGAAGGCGATGTCGGTGCCGGTACGGATCGGCGCGTAAAGGTCGGCCAGCGCAGCGGACCGCGTGAAGCGCGGGTCCACGACGACCAGGCGGGCCTTGTTCTTGGCCTTCGCTTCGGTCACCCATTTGAAGCCGCAGGGGTGGGCCTCGGCGGCGTTTCCGCCCATGATCAGAATCACGTCCGCATTCTTGATGTCGGTCCAGTGATTGGTCATGGCTCCGCGGCCATACGTCGGGGCAAGACTTGCCACCGTCGGGCCGTGTCAGACACGCGCTTGGTTATCGAATGCGAGCATCCCCAGGCTGCGCACCACCTTGTGGGTGATGTAGCCGGATTCGTTGCTGGAGGCGGAGGCGGCGAGGAAGCCGGTGGTAAGCCAGCGGTTCACCGTCACGCCGTCGGCGTTCTTGGCGATGAAGTTGGCGTCGCGGTCTTCCTTGATCAGCTTGGCGATGCGCCCGTAGGCCTCGTCCCAGCTGATGCGTTTCCATTCCTTGCTGCCCGGTTCGCGCACTTCCGGGTACTTGAGGCGGTTCTTGCTGTGTACGAAGTCGAGCAGGCCGGCGCCCTTCGGGCACAGGGTGCCGCGGTTGACCGGATGGTCCGGGTCACCCTCGATGTGGATGATCTCCGCGTGGGCGTTCTTGGCCCGGTCGCCCAGGCTGTACATGATGATGCCGCACCCGACCGAGCAATACGGACAGGTGTTGCGCGTTTCGGTGGTGCGCGCGAGCTTGAAAGTGCGGACTTCGGCGAGGGCCGCGGTGGGCGAGAAGCCCATTGCGACCAGACTCGAGCCGGTCAAGCCCCCCGCCGCCACCTTGAAGAACTGGCGCCGTGAGAGTTGCATAATGACTCTTCCTCCTCCGGTTGTTGTGAAAACAGAGCGTCTGTACACACTGCAATCCCTGCGCCAGGGTTGGGCCCGATAGGAATCAAGGACTTGAAAGTCTTCTTCGCGCTTTCTCGGGACATTCTGTCCACCCGGTGGACAAAATGTCCATCTGCGCCGCAACAAGCCCCCATGACGTCCGGGAATCCACGCCTGTTGTGGGTTTCCGCCCCTTCACTGATCTCTTCTCCGTCGTTATAGTCCGCCCCGCGGTCTGTGTACCGCTTTGGGTTTTTCCGCGGAATCGCGTGCAGCCATTCCGCCCATCAAGCCGGGGCCGTCCTCCCCCCGTCCCGGCGGCTGGTGTCCGCTGGACGCCGTATTGAGGAGCCATTCATGCCTTCCGTGCCGTTTTCCCGGCGCGCGCTGCTGCGCGCCTGTGCTGTTTCCGCCCTGTCCGCCGTCGCCGGTCTGCCGGCCCTGTCCCACGCCGAAGAGGTGTTGCGCGTGTCGGCGATTCCCGACGAGGCGCCCACCGAGCTGCAGCGCAAGTTCGCACCCCTCGGCGCCTATCTGGAGCACGAGATCGGGATGAAGGTCAGCTTCGTGCCGGTGACCGACTACGCCGCCGTCGTCGAAGGCCTGGCCACGCGCAAGATCGACCTGGCCTGGCTGGGTGGCTTCACCTTCGTGCAGGCCAAGATCCGTACCAATGGCACCGCCGTGCCACTGGTGCAGCGAGTCGAGGATTCGAAGTTCACGTCGAAATTCATCACCGCCAACGACAACATCAAGGGCTTCGCCGACCTGAAGGGCAAGACCTTCGCCTTCGGCGCGCCGTCGTCCACCTCCGGCCACCTGATGCCGCGCTACTTCCTGAGCCAGGAAGGTCTCAACCCGGACAAGGATTTCAAGAACGTGGCCTTCTCCGGCGCCCATGACGCCACCGTGGCCTTCGTGCAGGCCGGCAAGGTGGACGCCGGCGTGTTGAACGCCTCGGTGTGGGACAAGCTGGTCGAGCAGAAGAAGGTGGATACCGCCAAGGTGCGCGTCTTCGCCACCACGCCGACCTACTTCGACTACAACTGGACGGTGCGTGGCGACCTGGATCCGAAAATCCAGGCCAAGCTGGCCCAGGCCTTCCTGAAGCTCGATCCGGCCAACCCGGCCCACAAGGAAATCATGGCCCTGCAGCGCGCCAGCAAGTTCATCCCCACCAAGGCGGAGAACTACAAGGGCATCGAAGCGGCCGCTCACGCGGCCGGTCTGCTGAAGTAAGGCCGCAAGCCGGTTGGGCTGTTTGCAGGGCTGAGTCTGTGGGGGCGAATGAATTCGTCCCTACAGGGTTCTGCCTTTCCGCCTGGCCGGTGGCAATAAGGATCACCATGGGTTTTTCCCTCGAAGGCGTCGGGCTGACCCACGCCAACGGTTTCCGAGCACTGCGCGACATCGATCTGCGCATTGCGCCGGGCGAACGGGTGGCGCTGATCGGCGCGTCCGGCGCCGGCAAGACCACGCTGCTCAGGGTGCTGGCGGCGTCCCTGCGTCCCGGCGAGGGGCGGGTGACATTGCTCGACGGGGAGCCGTGGGCCTGTGCGCCGGCCGCGCTGCGTCGCCTGCGCGCGCGCATTGGCCTGGTGCACCAGTCGCCGCCGATCCCGCCGCGCCAGCGGGTGGTCACCGCGGTGCTGGCCGGCCGCCTCGGCCAGTGGCCGCTGTGGAAATCCCTTGCCTCGCTGGTGCTGCCGGTCGATCCGGACGGCGCCCGCGCCGCGCTGGCCCGCCTGGATCTCGCCGAGCGCCTCTACGACCGTTGCGACCGCCTGTCCGGCGGGCAGCTGCAGCGGGTCGCGCTGGCCCGCGTGCTGTACCAACAGCCGGACCTGCTGCTGGCCGACGAGCCGGTGTCGGCGATGGATCCGGCCCTGTCCGAACTCACCATCGCCCTGCTCAACGAGGAGGCGACCCGCCGCGGCGTCACGTTGGTGGCCAGCCTGCATGCGGTGGACCTGGCGCTGCGCCATTTCCCGCGGGTGGTTGGCGTGAAGGAGGGCACGATCCTGTTCGATCTGCCAGCGGCGCAGGTCAGCGATGCTTTGCTTCGCGAGCTGTATGCCGCCGAGGGTGGGCTGCCGCTGGTCGGTGGCTTGAGGGCACCTGAGCCGGCCGAATCCGCCGGCGAATTGCCGCCGCTGCGCTGCGCATGAGGGCCAGGGTTCTCGTGGGGTCGAACTCATTCGACCAAGGTGCGTTTACGGAAGTCCGAGGTCGAATGAATTCGACCCCACGGGGGGGAGGATGCGGGCGATGAGCACGACCGTACGCGATCCGGCGGCGCTGCCGCGGCTGGGCTGGACCCTGGTGGCGCTGGTACTGTTGTGGCCGCTGCTGCGCCTTACCGATTTCCACCCGACCGCCCTGTTCGAGGCCGGCAACCTGACGGCGATGGGCCATTTTCTGGCTGGCTTCCTGCCGCCCGAAACCTCGCCGGATTTTTTGTCCCTGCTCGGCAAGGCTACCGTCGAGACGCTGGCGATGGCCACCGCCGGCATCGCGCTGTCCATCCTGCTGGCGGTGCCGCTCGGCCTGGTGCTGACCCGCAGCCTGTCCATCGCCCGCCTTGGGCCGGGCCGCCGCGGCTGGATCGGCCAGGCCTTGCGGGCCGTGGCACGGGCGCTGCTGGCGGTGCTGCGCGGCGTGCCGGAGCTGGTGTGGGCGCTGCTGTTCGTGCGCGTCTTCGGCCTTGGCGCGGCGGCCGGCGTGCTGGCGCTGGGCATTACCTACGGGGGTATGCTCGGCAAGGTGTATGGCGAGATCCTTGAATCGGCCGATGCCCGCCCGGCCCGCGCGCTGCTGGAAGCCGGCAGCGGCCGCCTGGCGGCCCTGTGTTATGGCCTGCTGCCGAATGCGGCGAGTGAGTTGGTGTCTTACACCGTCTATCGTTGGGAGTGCGCGGTGCGCGCGTCGGTAGTGATGGGCTTCGTCGGTGCGGGCGGGCTCGGCCAGCTGATGGACCAATCGATGAAGATGCTCAACGGCGGCGAGGCGGCCAGCATCCTGGTGACCTTTCTGGTGCTGGTGATGGCCGCTGATGGGCTGTCCGAACTGCTGCGGCGGAGGCTGGCATGAGCGGCGAGCAGACCCGCTGGATGGAAGTTGCCGTGGGGGGGGGTTAATAAGAACCACCCCCGGGGTAACGAAATACAGGTGGGGGTTTTTTAGAACCCCCCGGGGGGTGGGGGTGGGGGGGGG